>NZ_JAQMIL010000112.1:0-19910 GCF_029990105.1 Bradyrhizobium sp. Arg237L
CCCTGCGCGATGGTGTTACGGCTTACTTCGTGCTCTCCCCGGTGACCGGGCTTTCTTGCCACCGTCACTTCCCGCGCGAACTCGTTTCGCGCGAAAAACTTAGCGCCAGCGTCGGGGCGCCAGGACCACACGACTTCGCCGTCCGCGATACGCGCGCTCGTCAGTCGCACGCATCACGTCCACCGCATCTCACCGCAACGTTCGTGACGATTGCGACCCGCCCCTCATTCGGGTGAGACGCGCGGAGTTAAATCACTGATTTGCCCGACGGCGAAAGCGGAATATTTTTCGCTGCAAGGCTGGACAGACTTTCGAGTGATTTGCCCGTCGGGTCGTTCTGTCGCGGCTAAGCACCGAAATCGTCGTTGCACTCGAAGCGAAGCGGCCGCAGCGAAAGGAGGATGCGGGTCTCAAAGGCTCAGTCGAATGCCCTGCATGTCCGATTTCGGACGTAGAACGGAAATGGAAAACTCGATCCGAGAGTGACCGCTTTTGACCCAACTCGGAAGTCATCCACCTGTCCGAGGGGCTAGAAAGATCCCCTTCCAATTGAGGCGCCACGCGGGCATACCGGGGCAGTTGTTGGCGTCGTGATGGGACACCCAAATTTTCTAACGGAAAGCTGGGGGGCGTTGCTGGTCGGCATAACCTTCGCGCGGCCGAGCGGCGTCAGGTGCACCTTGCCGTTGCGCGCCTAGATCCGGCTCAAGAAAAACGTCTCCAGTTTGCCTTTGCCCTTTACCTCAATGCTGCCGCGTGGCTCCAGCGCGAAGGGACCGACGAGGTGGCGGGCTGTATCCTGGGATACATGGATTCGATTAGGCAGAGAATAGGCCTCAAGCCGGCTGGCGACGTTTACAGTATCGCCCCACACGTCATAGATGAAGCGGTGCGCGCCGATAATGCCGGCAACCACGGGACCGGAATGTATGCCGATCCGTATTTGCAAGGGCCAGCCGAAATGGCCGTTGACGCGGCCCAACCGATCAATCATGCCGAACGCCATTTTCGCGATCGCTGCGAACGGATCGGGGATCGGATCGGGCAAGCCGGCGACGGCCATATAGGCATCGCCGATGGTCTTGATCTTCTCGACGCCGAGCTCGCGGGCAAGCGCGTCGAATTCCGAAAACAGTTGGTTCAAATATTCGACTAACACTGCGGGCGCGATCCGACCCGAGTGCTCGGTGAAGCGCACCAGATCGGCGAACAGAACGCTTACGTCTTCGAAGCGATCGGCGATCATGGTTTCGCCGTGGTTCAGGCGGCCGATCACCTGTCTTGGCAGAATGGTCAACAACAGCCGCTCGAACTTGGCTGTTTCGTCCTCGATGCGGCGAAGGTATCTCTGCTCGCGGTCGCGCCAGCGCTTCTTGTGCAGACAGGCATTGATCCGCGCGCGCAGCAGGATCGGGTCGAACGGCTTCGGTAGATAATCCTCTGCGCCGGCCTCGATGCAGCGGACGGCGCTGTCTGTATCCGCCAGGGCCGTAATCATGATAACTGGAATGCGACGTAGCCGCTCATCCGCCTTCATGCGCACGAGCACGTCAAGTCCGTTGATGTCGGGCATGATCAAGTCGAGCAGGACGAGATCGAATTCATGGTGCTCGAGCGCCTGCAGGGCCTGCTGACCGCCGGCTGCGGAAGCGACGCGATGACCATCGCGGGCCAGTCGGCGCGACAGGAGATCGCGGTTGGCTTCGATATCGTCGACAACGAGAATGGAGCCGGTTTCGGTGACGGCAGACGGCTCCTGACGGACGGGCCCCAGGCTGCGAATCAGTTCGCTTACCATTGCCGCGCCGGTCTGGTCGCAGGCTAGGCTCGTCTCATCGAGATCGGCCGAAAATCGCACGATGTGATCGAGACGTGGCAGCAGGTCGGTGGCCGCCAGCAGCACTCGGTCGAGGTCTGCCCGCAGCGCGCTCGAGATATCGGCTAGATCCTCGCTGAGCATCTCGGCATAGCCTTTGATCGCGTTCAAGGGTGTACGCAGCTCATGGCGTAGCTGCTGCTCCTGGGTGGCGGCCGCCTGGCCGGTCAGGTTGTTCTCGCGATCGCCCTCGACCAGCCGGTCGACCTTGTCGGCGAGATCCCGCGCGGCACGGAGGACACAGTTGACATCCGGCAGCATATCCTGACGCCCGTCCCGCGACGCCTCTTCGTGCATGATCTCTGCATAGCCGAGCAGGGCGTTGACCGGGGATAGCAGTTCCTGGCGAAGGTGGGCGAGCCGAATTCGTGAGGCGCGCGCGCTGTCGGTGTCAATGATGCTCATGGCCGCTCCGGACCCGCGCGGGGGGCATGCCGGGGTACCAGTTCGTCGAGCGCCGCCAGCACGGCTTTGCCGCTGAATTCGCCCTTGTGCACCAAATGCTGCACCTGGCCGTTGAGGCGCGCGAGATCCTCGGCCGTCAGGGCCTTCGCGGTGACGACGATGACCGGGATGCGTCGCCAGCGGGATTCGGCGCGCAGCCGCGCGACGAACTCGAACCCGTCCATCTCGGGCATCATCAGGTCGAGCAGAATTGCGTCCGGTGAAGCCTCGTTCAAGCGTTCGAGGCCAACCCGACCATTCTCCGCTTGCGTGACCATGCAATCGATCTCCCGCAACGCGCGCCCCATCAGCTCGCTGGTCGGAGCGTCATCCTCGACGATCAGCACGTGCCGTGGCTCGCCCCTCGGGCAGCACTTTTCCACCGCGCGGACCAGTTGGTCGCGATTGATCGGCTTGATCAGGTAATCGGCGGCGCCGAGCGAGAAGCCGATGCTCTGGTTGTCGACGATCGTGACCATGATCACGGGAATTTCGGCGAGTGCCGCATCTTCCTTCATGGCACTGAGCACGGCCCAGCCGTCCATCTGCGGCATCAGAACGTCGAGTGTGACCACGTCGGGTTTCAGCGTGCGGGCAAGCTGCATCGCCTCCTCGCCATTGGCAGCCGTGCGAACGGCGTAACCGCCGCGCTGCAGGTGTCGGCACAGCAGCTCCCGCGCATTGGGATCATCGTCAACCACGAGAACGATGGGCGCATGCTCGGGCTCCGCGACCTGCAGACCAGGAGAGCGCTTCTCTAGCGTCGGGGTCGCAGTGTCCGGAGCGGCGCGTGTCACCGCCGGCAGACGAACCACGAAGGTCGTTCCCTTGCCGGCTTCGCTGGTCAGAGTCACATCGCCGCCCAGCAGCAGGCAGAAGCTCTTGGTGATGGCGAGGCCGAGCCCGGTACCGCCATAGGCGCGGTTCGTCGATTCATCGGCCTGAGTGAAGGCCTCGAACACCTTGGCCTGCTGATCTGGCGTCATGCCGATACCGGTGTCGCGCACCTGAAACTCGATCCCGTCGCCGGCGTCGGTTGTATCGCGGAGCGCGGTCAACGTGATCGTCCCGTTCCTTGTGAACTTGCAGGCATTGCTGAGAAGGTTGAACAAGATCTGCCGCACCTTGGTCAGATCGCTGTGGATCGTGCCGACCTCGTCGGCGCAGTTGACCATGAGCGCATTGCCGGTCTTCTTGGCTAGCGGGATGACGGTCGCGGCGACGCCATCGATCATGGGCCGCAGTTCGAACGCCTCCAGATAGAGCGTCATCTTGCCGGCCTCGATCTTGGATACATCGAGGATGTTGTCGATCAGGCCGAGCAGATGCTTGCCGGCATCCTGAATTTTGCGCAGGTCCGCCGTCTCCGATTCGCGCCCGGCACCCTGGGCGTCCTCGAGCAGCATCTCGCTGTAACCGATGATCGCGTTCAAGGGCGTGCGCAGCTCATGGCTCATGCTGGCGACGAAGTCCGACTTCGCACGGGTCGCCTGCTCGCTCGCCCAGATCGCTTTGTGCAGCTCGCCTTCCATGCGCTTGCGGTCGCTGATGTCGGCGAGGCCGTTGATCATCGCCGGCCGCCCCTCGAACTGGACGTGCTGCGAGGCTATCAGCGCCCAGAACTCCTCGCCTCCGGCCCGCTTGAGCAGCATCTCCATGCCCTCCACATGGCCATGCTCGGTGAGCGCGCCGATGAAGCGCTCGCGATGCTGCGGGTCGGCGTAGAGAGTTTTCGCTTGAACGCCCAGGGCGGCGGAACCTTCGAGCCCGAACATTTCGCCAAAACGTTGATTGGCATACCGGATGATCCCGTCGTCGAATGTGACGATCGCCACCGCCATCGGTGCGGCCTCGGCAATGACACGGAGCCGCTGCTCGCTCTCCTGAATCGCCTGCTCCGCCTGCTTCACGTCGGTGATATCGGTGTAGGTCGCGACCGTGCCGCCGTCGTCGGTTTTGCGCTCGTTGATCTGGATCCAGCGCCCGTTGGAGCGTCGTTGCAGATGCGTACCCTTGGGATCGTGGTGCCTGGTTAGGCGTTCCGCGACCCAAGCCTCGTCGCGCCCCTTGGCGTCGCGGATCTCGCCTCTTGCGACTGCATTGCGGAGGATCGTTTCGAATGATACGCCCTCCTTCACGACATCGATGGTGCGGGTGCCGTGCATGTCTAAGTACCGCCGGTTGTATATCACCAGTTTGTCGTCGGCGTCGTAGAGCGAGAAGCCCTCCGAGATGCTCTCGATCGCGTCGGTCAGCCGGGTCTGGGCCTGCGTAGCCTTGTCGCGCGCCTCCGACAGCTCCTCGACGCTCAGCTCCAGCGAGCGCTCGAGCATCGCCCGATCGCTGTCGAAATCGGCGTATGCGGCATCGACGGCTGCCACGAAAGGCTGCAGCCCAGTCGGCAATTCGCCCTCGACACCGAGGTGCTTTCTGAGCTGACGTCGTAGCAGCCTGTGCATCTGTGCCCTGTGACGGTCAGTCCTCGGCGAAAGTCGTGATGGTCATGGTTTGATTGTGCAGGCGGCACTCGCCACCGTGTACGAAGGGGCTAAGCTCGCCGTACGAGTAGAACCCGGAAATCTTCGTATCCTTCCCGAACACATTCCTGATTGCTTCGATCTCTTCTTCGGTACGCTGCTTCATCACAAGCTTGCGACCGACGCAGCTCACCAGAATGGCAAGATCCGGCTGCTTATCGCTCAGCCCGCTGAGGCTGGCCCTGGCGGCGGACGTCGCGCCGTCGACGAGATCGTCAACGTTGGTCTTCATCAACCGCGCCGTTCCGCCCTGTGGGATGTCGCCGGCGAAGGTCATCGACTTTTTCTGCTCGTCTATGGACAGGACGGTCCGGACGACACCCTGGCCTCCCTTTGCGTCGGTAACCAGGATTGGGAAAAGCAAGGCAGAGCTTGGCAACTGCTCGGCGTGCGAGCCCAGGTACGATTTATAGAGATCGAGCGCCGACCGCCCATCCAGCTCATAGAGGACGTTGCCCTCGGCCCGAGTGATGGTGCGCAGCGGCCCGAACGGCTCCCAGCCGCCCATCGATGCGTAGCCAATGCGCAAATCGTTGCCGTACAGACCGACCGCTGCCACGCGCTGAGGGCCCGCGGCATCGTCGGCAATGACCCAAGTCTCGGAAAAGTTGGTTCCATCTCCGGAAAGGCCGCCGGTGATCGACACGCCTTCCGAGACGCCGCCCGCGAGACCGCGCGCCAGGTCGGAGCCATTGACGTGTAAGCCATCAGAAAGCACGAACACGTGGCGCAACGAGGCGTCGTTGAGCTGCCGTGCGAGCTCCTTGCCGACGTCATAGCTCGCCTTCGCCTCGCCAATCGCAGCGGAGGCGAACCGGAGCCGCGTATGTTCGAAGTCCGCAAGGGTGGCAATCACCGAGTCGTCGACGACCATGTCGCCGACGATCTCCCCGGAAGTCGAGCAACCGAGCATGGCGGCCCCTTTAAAATGGTCGCGCAGCTCATCCACGGGGGCGCCTGCCTGCATCAGTGATCTCGCGCCAAAAACGAACACGACACTTTGTCGTCCGACTTCATCGGTCGGCAAATTCGGGCGCCATCCCTCACTTTGAGACCATTTGTATTGAGCCGTTTTCATGAGTTGCTCCCTCTCATCGCTCGTTCGGACCTTGTGATCGTCTACCGTCCCGCAGCCGCGAGGAGCGCCTCGATCTTACCAAGCAGCCTCTGCAGCTCGATCGGTTTTGTGTCATAGTCGTCGCAGCCGGCCTCGAGGGCCTTGGCCCGGTCGGTCGCCATAGCGTGCGCCGTGAGCGCGATGATCGGGATCTTGCGCAGCTCAGGCGCGGCCTTGATCCGGCGCGTCGCTTCCCAACCGTCGATCACCGGTAGGCTCATGTCCATCAAAATGAGATCGGGCCTCTCATTCGTCGCCATTTCGACGCCGCGCGCTCCGTCCTCGGCGACGGCAACTTCGTAGCCGCCGCGCACGAGGCGCCGCGAGAGCATGTCGCGGTTCATCTCGTTGTCTTCGATCAGCAGGATCTTGGGCATCGCACAGCCTCGAGCCGGACTGTGAGCACTGCTTACCGGGATCGCCCGGATGACATCAATAGACGCTAAAAAAAATAGCTTAGCACCCCAGCCTGCCTGTCGCATCACAAAAATGGCGAGTAGGCCGACAGGGAATTCCCAAAGTTCGAGGTGATTTTTCAGTGGTACAGTGGGTCACAGCCGAGTTTTTGTACTCAGGAACTGCAACCAATAGATGCGAGAGGCGATCATTCATACTCGATAAAGCCCATAATTCGCACATGTGGGGGGCTTTCCATTCCTTGCATGTATGTACGCTGACATGCCATATCGTAGCAGCAAGGCGAACTCGCTGTTCAAGACTGTGAGCGACGAAGCATCAATCAAGCGGGGCAGCCGTAAGTTGGCGCCCTCTTTCATTTTAGACCAAACTTGTGATGTCGCCTGTTGGCCCATCGCGTCGATATTGGCTTGTCTGCTCTTGCACCGCTCTTCAGGACTCAGCGGGCGTGAATCACTTTATGAGTGCACGGCCTGATCGTCGTTTCCGCCGCCGGTCTCGGCCGGCTCCGCCTGCGCGATCTCGGCCGCGGCGATATCCCCCTTGCTGACTTCCCCGGTATCGGCGATCCGCGCTTCCGCTGTCTCCTTCACGTGCGCGGCAAGCGCCGGCAGGCGTTCGATCAAAGCATGGAAATCCTGGGCGTCGAGCGCGAGCAGCCTCGTCTTGCGCGTCGCGGTCACGGTGCCGGAGCGGCTGGTGCGCTTGAGCAGTGCGATCTCGCCGAAGAAGGTGCCGTCGGAGAGCCTGACCCGCTGGCTCGGCAATTCGATCTCCACCTCGCCTGCGGTGATGAAATACATCGACGAGGCCACGTCGCCGCGGCGGACCAGCACCTCGCCCTGCTCGATGGTCTGGGCGCGCAATAGCCGCATGATGTCGGCGATCTCGGCGGCGCCGAGGTGCGAGAACAGCGGCACCCGCGCCAGCATGCCCCAGGTGACGACGAAATCGCGCCGGCGCACCTCGTCGGCGAAGGCGGTCGAGATGATCGCGACCGGCAGCGCGATCATGGCAAATCCGAACACGATCGCGAACACCGTGACGATCTTGCCGAGCGGCGTCACCGGGATCACGTCGCCATAGCCGACGGTGCCGAGCGTCACCATCGCCCACCACATCGCCTGCGGGATGGTGCCGAACTTGTCCGGCTGGACCTTGTGCTCGATGGCGTAGAGCAGCGAAGCGAACAGCAGCACCGCGCCGGCGAGGATCACGAGACAGCCGACCAGCGTGCGCCGCTCGGCGTGCAGCGCCGCCAGCAGCGAGCGCATCGCCGGCGAATAGCGCACGAGCTTCAAGAACGGCAGCATGCCGAACAGCACCACCGCAGTCTTGTCGCCCAGCATCAGCGCGATCGCCGACGGCAGGAACGCCATGAGGTCGATGATGCCGAAGCTCGAGAACACATATTCGAGCCGCGCCCGCGCGGCAGTCGTGGCGTGCAGGGAGTGGCCGGCCACGCTCCAGATCCGCACCGCATATTCCAGCGCGAAGACGATGACCGCGGCGACCTCGATGGTCGCAAACAGCGCCGCGAACGAGGCGTCAAGCTCCGGCACCGACGCCAGGATCGCCGCCAGCACATCGATGGCTATGATGAGGACGAGCAGCCGGACCAGGCGCGCGCCGGGCGAATAAGGCAGATGGTCGTGCTCGAGCAATTCGTAGAGCCGGTCCCGCAACTCAGGGGCACCGGTCTCGCGCTTGCCGGGCATGGTCGCTTACACGCCGGCGAGCGCTTGCTCGATCGCCGATAGCGCCGCATTGGCCTTGGCGCCATCCGGCCCACCGGCCTGCGCCATGTCGGGCCGGCCGCCGCCGCCCTTGCCGCCGAGCGCCTCCGATCCCTTGCGGACCAGATCGACCGCGTTGAAACGGGAGGTGAGATCAGCGGTGACGCCGACCACGATGCCGGCCTTGCCGTCCTCGGTGACGCCGACGATCGCGACCACGCCGGAGCCGATCTGCTTCTTGCCGTCGTCGACCAGGCTCTTGAGGTCCTTGGTCTCGACGCCCTCGACGGCGCGTGCCAGCAGCTTGACGTTGCCGACCTCGCGGACACCGGCGCCGCCGCCGTTCGACGCAGCGCCGCCGCCCATCGCAAGCTTCTTGCGCGCATCCGACAGGTCGCGCTCGAGCTTCTTGCGCTCTTCCATCAGCGAGGCGATGCGCGCCGGCACGTCCTCGACCGACGTGCGCAGCTCCTGCGCCGCGGTCTTCGCCAGCGTAATGGTGTCATTGGCGTGCTTGCGGGCATAGCTGCCCGTCAGCGCCTCGATGCGGCGGACACCGGAGGCTACCGCGCTTTCGTTGGTCACCGAGATCAGCCCGATGTCGCCAGTGCGCCGCACATGGGTGCCGCCGCACAATTCCACCGACCAGCCCAGCGCGTTCTGGCCCTGCTCGCGCGGGCCCTTGCCCATCGAGACCACGCGGACCTCGTCGCCGTACTTCTCGCCGAACAGCGCGCGGGCGCCGGCTTCGCGGGCGTCGTCCACCGCCATGACGCGGGTGGTCACCTCGTCGTTCTCGAGCACCACGTCGTTGGCGATGTCCTCGACCCGGGCGAGTTCCTCCGCCGTGATCGGCTTCGGGTGCACGAAGTCGAAGCGCAGCCGGTCCGGCGCGACCAGCGAGCCGCGTTGGGCGATGTGGTCGCCGAGCACCTGCCGCAGCGCCTCGTGCAACAGATGCGTCGCCGAGTGGTTGCGCCGGATCGCCGAACGCCTGCCGTGATCGACGTCGAGCTGCAGCGCGGTGCCGGCCTTCAGGGTGCCCCGCTCCACCTGGCCGATGTGAACGAAGAGATCGCCAGCCTTCTTCTGGGTATCGGTGACGCGGAACGTGACGCCTTCGCCGGTCAAAACTCCGATGTCGCCGACCTGGCCGCCGGACTCCGCATAGAACGGCGTCTGGTTGAGAACCACCGCGCCGCTCTCGCCGGCCTTCAGGCCATCGACCTCAGCACCATCCTTCACCAGCGCCGCGACCACGCCCTCGGCGCGTTCGGTCTCGTAGCCGAGGAATTCCGTCGCGCCGAGCTTCTCACGCAGCGGGAACCAGACGCTCTCGGTCGCAGCCTCGCCGCTTCCCGCCCAGGCCGCGCGCGCCTTCTCGCGCTGCCGGTCCATCGCGTCGGTGAAGGAGGCCTGGTCGACGCTGATGCCGCGCGACTTCAGGGCGTCCTGGGTGAGGTCGAGCGGGAAGCCATAGGTGTCGTAGAGCGTGAAGGCGGTGTCGCCGTCGAACATGTCGCCCTTTTTCAGGCCGGCACTCTTCTCATCCAGAATGGCAAGGCCGCGCTCCAAGGTCTTGCGGAAGCGGGTCTCTTCCAACCGCAGCGTTTCTTCAATCAGTTTCTCAGCGCGCACCAGTTCCGGATAGGCCTGGCCCATCTCGCGGACCAGCGCCCACACCAGGCGATGCATCAACGGGTCGCGCGCGCCGAGGAGCTGCGCATGGCGCATCGCGCGGCGCATGATCCGGCGCAGCACGTAGCCGCGCCCTTCGTTCGAAGGCAGCACGCCGTCGGAGATCAGGAACGAGGAGGCGCGCAGATGGTCGGCGATCACGCGCAGCGAGGCCTTGTGCTCGCCCCTGGGGTCGGCGCCGGTGAGATCAGCGATGGCGCGGATCAGCGAGACGAACAGGTCGATGTCGTAATTGTCGTGCACGCCCTGCAGCACGGCGGCGACGCGCTCCAGCCCCGCGCCGGTGTCGATCGAGGGCTTCGGCAGCGGATTGCGCGCGCCGCCCTCGAGCTGCTCGAACTGCATGAACACGAGATTCCAGATCTCGATGAAGCGGTCGCCGTCCTGCTCCGCCGAACCGGGCGGGCCGCCCCAGACCTTGTCGCCATGGTCGTAGAAGATTTCCGAGCACGGGCCGCAGGGGCCGGTATCGCCCATCTGCCAGAAATTATCGGAGCCGGCGATGCGGATGATGCGCGAGTCCGGAAGGCCCGCGATCTTCTTCCAGAGATCATAGGCCTCGTCGTCATCGATATAGACGGTCGCCGTCAGCTTGTCCTTGGGCAGGCCGAATTCCTTGGTGACCAGGTTCCAGGCCAGCTCGATCGCGCGATCCTTGAAATAATCGCCGAAGGAGAAGTTGCCGAGCATCTCGAAGAAGGTGTGATGGCGCGCGGTGTAACCGACATTGTCGAGGTCGTTGTGCTTGCCGCCGGCGCGCACGCATTTCTGCGAGGTGGTCGCGCGCTGATAGGGGCGCTTCTCGACCCCGGTGAAGACGTTCTTGAACTGCACCATGCCGGCATTGGTGAACATCAAGGTCGGGTCGTTGCGCGGAACCAGCGGCGACGACGGCACGATCTCGTGGCCGTTCTTCGCGAAGAAATTCAGAAAGGTCGACCTGATGTCGTTGACGCTGCTCATAGCCATCCAACCGGAAAAGGGGCCCGGAATCCGCCACAAAAGGGTTAATCTTCCGGCCGAACGCTTTTAGACAAGGCGCACGGCGGTGTCCAGAAACTGTGCAAGCACATCATAGGCTTGCCGCGATCGCGTAAAGGGCCGTTGATAGTTGCCGCGGCCGCGTTGACAGCCTTGGCCGCGCCGTGTTTCCCTCCTATCTACTCTCAGTCACGTCGGGAGAGACCGGCCTTGAGCCGGCGCCGAAGGAGCAACCGCCCCGGAAACTCTCAGGCAAAAGGACCGCGTGACCACTGACATCTGGAAAGAGGTGCGTGAGGCTTCAAGCCGGGCGCGCCCGCCGACGGGATAATACTCTCAGGCAAAGCGACAGATGGGGCTTTTGGGTTTCCAGGGGATGGTCCCCAGGGGAACCGCGAGGGCCCTGCAATGCTTGCGCGAGACGAATCCGACCTCAAACGCACTCCCCTTCACGCGCTGCACCTCGCCCGCGGAGGCAAGATGGTGCCGTTCGCGGGCTATGGGATGCCCGTGCAGTACCCTGCGGGCGTGCTGAAAGAGCACCTTCATACGCGCAGCCACGCCGGGCTGTTCGACGTCTCCCATATGGGCCAGATCGCGCTGCGGCCGAAATCCGGCAAGGTTTCGGACGCGGCGCTGGCGCTGGAGCGGCTGGTGCCGCAGGACATCCTCGGCGTCGCGCCGGGACGGCAGCGCTATGCCCAATTCACCAATGCCGATGGCGGCATCCTGGACGACCTCATGGTCGCGAATTTCGGCGATCACCTGTTCCTGGTGGTGAACGCCGCCTGCAAGGCCGAGGACGAGGCGCACCTACGGAAACATCTGTCCGATGCCTGCGACATCGATTCGCTATCGGGCCGCGCGCTGATCGCGCTGCAGGGGCCACGGGCCGAATCGGCGCTGGCGAAAATTTGTGCAGACGCGCCGGCGATGAAATTCATGGACGCCGGCCCGCGCCGCGTCGCCGGGCTCGACTGCTTCGTCTCCCGCTCCGGCTATACCGGCGAGGACGGTTTTGAAATCTCCGTTCCCGCGGAGCATGCCGAAGCGCTGGTGACCCGGCTCCTCGATAATCCCGATGTGCTGCCGATCGGGCTCGGCGCGCGCGACAGCCTCCGGCTGGAGGCCGGGCTCTGCCTCTACGGCCACGACATCGACACCACGACGACGCCGGTCGAAGCCGCGCTGGAATGGTCGGTCCAGAAAAGCCGCCGCAAGGGCGGCGCCCGCACCGGCGGTTTTCCGGGTGCGGAAAAGATCCTCGATCAGTTCGAGCGTGGCGCGCCGCGCCGCCGGGTCGGCCTGAAGGCGCAGGGACGCGCGCCGGTGCGCGAAGGCGCGGCGCTGTTCGCCGATGCTGATACGGGCGAGGCGATCGGCAAGGTCACGTCCGGCGGCTTTGGCCCGAGCCTCAATGCACCGGTGGCGATGGGTTACCTGCCCACCGCGCTCTCCGGCATCGGCACCACCGTTTTCGCGGAGGTGCGCGGCCAGCGCCTGCCGCTTGCGGTCGCCGCCACGCCTTTCGTTCCCAACACCTATAAACGCTAGAGGACACTTTTCATGACGACGCTCTACACGTCCGACCACGAATGGCTCCACATCGAGGGCGATGTCGCCACGATCGGGATCACCGACTACGCGCAGCAGCAGCTCGGCGACGTCGTGTTCGTCGAACTGCCGAAGGTCGGGCGCACGCTGAAGAAAGCGGAAGCCGCCGCCGTCGTGGAATCCGTGAAAGCGGCCTCCGACGTCTACGCGCCGATCTCGGGCGACGTGCTCGAGGTCAATGACGCGCTCGCCGCCGAGCCGGCGCTGGTCAATTCGGATGCCGCCGGCAAGGCCTGGTTCTTCAAGATGAAGATCGCCGACAAGAGCGAGCTCGGCGGCCTGATGGACGAAGCCGCCTACAAAGCCCACACCGCCTGAGAGGTTTCCATGAACGCGCCGTTCAAACCGACCAGTGAAGCCGCGGCCACCTTCGTGCGCCGCCACATCGGCCCCTCGCCGCGCGACGTCGATGCGATGCTGCAAACCGTCGGCGCCACCAGCCTCGCCGCGCTGATGGGCGAGACGCTGCCCTCATCGATCCGGCAGAAGGCCCCGCTCGATCTCGGCCGCGCGCTGAGCGAGACCGAGGCGCTGGCCCATATGAACGAGCTGGCGGCGCAGAACCAAGTGTTCACCTCGCTGATCGGTCAAGGCTATTCCGGCACGATTTTGCCTGCGGTGATCCAGCGCAACATCCTGGAAAATCCGGCCTGGTACACGGCCTACACGCCCTATCAGCCCGAGATCAGCCAGGGCCGGCTGGAAGCGCTGTTCAACTTCCAGACCATGATCTGCGACCTGACCGGGCTCGACGTCGCCAACGCCTCGCTGCTCGACGAAGCAACCGCGGCCGCCGAAGCGATGGCGCTCGCCGAGCGGCACTCGCAGGTGAAGGCGAAAGCATTCTTCGTCGATCACGAAGTCCATCCGCAGACGCTCGCGGTGCTGCGCACCCGTGCCGAGCCGCTCGGCTGGAGCCTGATCGTCGGCGATCCCCTCACCGATCTCGACAAGGCCGACGTGCTCGGCGCCCTCCTGCAATATCCGGGCACCTCGGGCGCAGTCCGCGACCTGCGGCCCGCCATCACATCGCTGCGCGCGAAGGGCGCGCTCGCGATCGTCGCCGCCGACCTTTTGGCACTGACGGTCCTTGCGTCGCCGGGCGAGCTCGGCGCCGACATCGCCATCGGTTCGGCGCAGCGCTTTGGCGTGCCGATGGGCTATGGCGGCCCGCATGCCGCCTACATGGCGGTGCGCGATGCGCTGAAGCGCTCGCTGCCCGGCCGCCTCGTCGGGCTATCAGTGGATTCGCGCGGGATGGCGGCCTATCGGCTGGCGCTGCAGACCCGCGAGCAGCATATCCGCCGCGAGAAGGCGACCTCCAACATCTGCACCGCGCAGGTGCTGCTCGCCGTGATCGCCTCGATGTATGCGGTCTATCACGGCCCCGAAGGCCTTAACTATATCGCGCGCAACGTGCATCGCCGCGCCGCCGTGCTGGCGGCGGGATTGCGCAAGCTCGGCTTTGCGCCCACGAGCGAGGCGTTCTTCGACACGCTGACCGTCGCCGTCGGCGCGAAGCAAGGCGAGATCGTCGCCCGTGCGTTTGCGGAGAAGATCAATCTGCGTATGGGTGATGGCACGCTCGGGATCGCCGTCGACGAGACCACGACATCGGAGACCGTCGAGGCGGTGTGGCGCGCATTCGGCGGTACGCTGGCCTATGCCGACGTCGAGACCGGCGCGCGCGAGGCGCTGCCGGCGGAATTGAAGCGCACCACCGCGTTCCTGACCCATCCCGTGTTCCATGCGCACCGCTCCGAGACCGAACTGCTCCGCTACATGCGCAAGCTGAGCGATCGCGACCTCGCGCTCGATCGCGCGATGATCCCGCTCGGCTCCTGCACCATGAAGCTGAACGCGACCACGGAGATGGTGCCGCTGACCTGGCCGGCGTTCGGCAGCCTGCATCCGTTCGCGCCGGCAGATCAGGCCAAGGGCTATCACGTGCTGTTTGCACGATTGGAAAAATGGCTGTGCGACATTACCGGCTATGACGCGGTGTCGCTGCAGCCGAATTCCGGGGCGCAGGGCGAATATGCCGGCCTGCTCGCGATCCGCGGCTATCATGCCGCGCGCGGCGAGGACCATCGCAGGATCTGCCTGATCCCCTCTTCGGCTCACGGCACCAATCCGGCATCCGCCGCGATGGTCGGCATGGACGTCGTGGTGGTCGCCTGTGATGCGCGCGGCGACGTCGATGTCAATGATCTCCGCGCCAAGGCGGAGAAGCATTCGGCTGACCTCGCGGCAGTGATGATCACCTATCCCTCGACGCATGGCGTGTTCGAGGAACACATCAGCGAGATTTGCGACGTCGTGCATCAGCATGGCGGACAGGTCTATCTCGATGGCGCCAATTTGAACGCGCAGGTCGGGCTGTCGCGGCCCGGCGACTATGGCGCCGACGTCAGCCATCTCAATCTGCACAAGACGTTCTGCATCCCGCATGGCGGCGGCGGCCCCGGCATGGGCCCGATCGGCGTGCTGGCGCATCTGGCCCCTTATCTGCCCGGCCACCCCGCAACCAATGGCGGAACGCCGCACCCGGTCGGACCGGTGTCGGCCGCGCCGTTCGGCTCGGCGTCGATCCTGACCATCTCCTACATTTATATCCTGATGATGGGCGGCGAAGGCCTGACGCGCGCCACCGAGATCGCGATCCTCAATGCCAACTACATCGCGGCACGCCTGCAGGCGCATTTCCCGGTGCTGTACCGCAACGCCAAGGGCCGCGTCGCGCATGAATGCATCATCGATCCGCGGCCGCTGAAGATGTCGGCCGGCGTCACCGTCGACGACATTGCCAAACGCCTGATCGATTACGGCTTCCACGCGCCGACCATGAGCTTCCCGGTGCCGGGCACGCTGATGATCGAGCCGACGGAATCGGAATCCAAGGCCGAGCTGGATCGGTTCTGCGATGCCATGATCGCGATCCGCCAGGAGATCGCCGAGATCGAAAGCGGCCGCTTCAAGGTCGAAGCCTCGCCGCTCCGGAACGCGCCGCACACCGTGCACGACATCGCTGACGACGGATGGAATCGCGCCTATACCCGCGCCGAGGGCTGCTTCCCCGACGGCGTCTCTCGGTCAGACAAATATTGGAGCCCTGTCGGCCGCGTCGACAACGTCTACGGCGACCGCAACCTGGTCTGCTCCTGCCCGCCGCTGAGCGATTACGCGGAAGCTGCGGAGTGAGGTGACGCCGTCATTCCGAGGCGCGCGAAAGCGCGACCCCGGAATGACAAAATTGTAGAGTTGTAGGATGGGTAGAGCGCAGCGAAACCCATCGCACCTGCGTGCTTTGGTGGCAAATGATGGGTTTCGCTGCGCTCTACCCATCCTACGGGATCGTCAGGACGCGACTATCCCCGGATTCCAGCGCCAGAGGTTATCGTTGGTCAAATGCGTGCCGCCCCACCAGCGGTCGATCCGGTTGTGGTGGCTGAAATCTTCCTTGTGGGCAAGCACCGCCTTGCCAAACTTGGTGAGCGACAGTCGGCTTCGCTTGTATGCCGCGCCGCGGCCGCGGTAGTTATCTCTCCTGAGGGTACGGAGTTCATCATCGAGACCAGCCACGGCGGGCGTCGGACCGTGCGCCAGCCCCTCCAGCAGAGACCCGATCTCCCACTCTTTGAACACACGACGCTGGCGAAGGCCGCGAAGATGGAACAGCGAATTCGTATCCCGGTATCCTGCGGCAATCAGCTCCAGCAGGCGCATCTCCGTCGCGCCGAGTCCAGTTGTGCTGGAGGGAAGCTCTTCGAGAAGGTCAATCAGAGCTGTCCTCAGCAGCGGTAGTGCGCTCAAATCCTTGCCGAGGAGGTTGAAGCAGGCTTCCGGCGTCGGCGCCCGATACGCCTGCCAGCTCATGCTTCCCGTTTCAAGCTTCGCCTCGGTGACGTCGACTTTGCGTACGTCCGTCGCGGCGGGTCCCTCGTGGTCCATCATGAGCAGATCGAAGTCGACAATGAGCAACCTCAACTTGGCCACTGTTTCCGGGTGGGAGCGAAAGAAATCGAGCAGCGAGATCAATTGCAACTGATCATCCGGCCCTGGATCAAACCATAGCTCGACAGTTTTGTATGGCTCGCAGAAGTCGACCAAGGCGAGGTCCTTGCGAGCTTCGCTGTTGTTTCGAAACTCGCCGACGAAGTCCGACCAATGAGATCCCGGACCGTGCTGCTCAGAACGCGCGGCGACATAGGTGGCGAAACTGTCAGGAAACGGCAATGGACCCCATACAAGACGAGTGGTGAAAGGAATGACGGCTTCAGCTAGATCCATGCGCATGAGGCAGTAGCCGGACGAGCTGGTCAGGATCAGGCGCTTCATGGCCCCCTCGGCAATCACCCGAACAAAACGGGCGCCGAAGACGTCGGCAACTCAACGTCCTCAGCGCCCGCTTCCCGCGAAGAAATCGGATATCTTGAAACTTACTCTTCCGCCGGCTCATCGCCGTCGGCGTCACGCTCGGGGGTGCCGGCGAGGATCTGCTCGGCGATCAGGCCGGAGTTCTGCCGGATTGCAAGCTCGATCTTGCTGGTGATATCGGGGTTGGACCTAAGGAACGCCTTGGAGTTCTCGCGCCCTTGGCCGAGCCGCTGGCTGTCATAGGAGAACCAGGCGCCGGACTTTTCGACGATGCCGGCCTTGACGCCGAGGTCAAGGATCTCGCCCATCTTGGAGACGCCCTCGCCATACATGATGTCGAACTCGACCTGCTTGAAGGGCGGCGCCAGCTTGTTCTTCACCACCTTCACGCGCGTGGTGTTGCCGACCACCTCGTCGCGCTCCTTGATCGCACCAATGCGGCGGATGTCGAGGCGGACGGAGGCATAAAACTTCAGCGCATTGCCGCCGGTCGTCGTCTCCGGCGAGCCGTACATCACGCCGATTTTCATGCGGATCTGGTTGATGAAGATCACCATCGTGTGGGACTTGTTGATGGAGGCGGTGAGCTTGCGCAGCGCCTGGCTCATCAACCGCGCCTGCAGGCCCGGCAGCGCATCGCCCATCTCGCCTTCGAGCTCGGCCTTTGGCACCAGCGCCGCCACCGAGTCCACCACCAGAACGTCGACCGCGCCGGAGCGCACCAAGGTGTCGCAGATTTCAAGCGCCTGCTCGCCGGTATCGGGCTGCGAGATCAGGAGTTCGTCGATATTGACCCCGAGCTTGCGCGCATAGACCGGATCGAGCGCGTGTTCGGCGTCGATGAAGGCGCAGATGCCGCCCTTCTTCTGCGCCTCCGCCACCGTGTGCAGCGCCAGCGTGGTTTTCCCCGAGGATTCCGGCCCGTAGATCTCGACGACGCGTCCCTTCGGCAGGCCGCCGACGCCCAGCGCGATGTCGAGCCCGAGCGACCCCGACGATACCGTCTCGATATCCATCGAGCGGTCGCTCTTGCCGAGCTTCATCACCGAGCCCTTGCCGAACTGGCGCTCGATCTGGGACAGCGCAGCAGACAGAGCTTTGGACTTATCCATGGAGGATCCTTCGACAATACGCAGCGTAGTGACGGACATGGGATGTGCTCCTTATGACGGGGATTCGCTAGCGGGACAAACGGGGCGCGATAAGAAATCGATGGTTTATTGCGTTGGAAATTCTGTACCACCTTTGTTCCATGTTCGCAATATGTTCTTTTTTGAACTCGGGCGCCCCAAGTTCCCGAGAGAGAGAGAGAGAGAGAGAGAGAGAGAGAGAGAGAGCGACAATCCGTAGTTCTCCGACCGAGAACGAAGTTCCTTTCGAACTTAACGCAAGTTAGCGGGTATCCGGGTTTCCCTCCTTGCGAGGGAGCATCTCTTCCGTTCCGGAATTGTCTTTCAGACATATCAGAACGGGAAATGCCATGAGAAACACGCTGCAAGACCCGCGCTACTGGCGAGAGCGAGCGGAAGAGACGCGCACCAAAGCAGAGTCGTTTGCGTATCGTAACTCGCGCGAAAGGCTGCTTAAGATCGCCGAAGAATATGATCGACTGGCTGTCTACGCCGAGCAATGGCAGTCGCAACAGTAAGGCCGCGCCATCCCGCCGAGATGGTTGGGAAGAACTGGCAGTCGTGAACTCGGCTGCGATCGATCAGGGCGCTCGCGCAAAGCTCGTCGTGCGCCTTGCGAAGGTTCTCGGAACACGCGCTCCAGATCGGTGCTTGCGCGCGATCGTTTTGCTCGCTGGCATCGATCGCCGCCGCCGGCAAGCAGTGGTGCAACGACTCGCGCAGACCCGCAGTCCCCATTGCTCAGCTACGATTGCCTCGCCCCGACGACAGCGATCGTCCGCGACTGAAACTCAATATGGGCGAGGACGGGTGCCCATGTACCGATCGAGCCCGCGCGGGCGCCGTAGTTCTCCGGACAAGAACAAAGTTCCATCAAAATGTTCGCGATTTGGTGCATCTGCCCGAGAACGCACGGGTTTTCGAACGGGGTTGCTTGACGGTATCCCTCCACACCTGACGGATCGCAGAGTGCCTCGGGTTCCTCGGACGACGACTTCCTCGTCGGTCCGTACGTGTAGCGGGCTTGTCCAAGGGGGACGCTGCGGTTGCCACGTTTCCAAGATAGTTCCGTCACGCACCGCATGAAGCAGTTCGATCGAACGTGTCGGCAACGGCGCGTCCTGGCGGAACTGACCAAGCTTTGGGAAAAATATGCACTCCGCTGGAACGGTGGGATTCGATCGATGTTAACTTACGTTAAACTCGGGGACGGCGATTGGTAGGGTTTGGGAATACCGGGACCAGCGATCGGATCGCGCAAGGCTGCGGCAACTGCCCTTCGGCAGATTGCGATGTGGCGCAACCTTTCGTTCGGCCTCGAATACCGCCGGCTGTGCGCGGAGCCTAAAAGATGATCCATAAGGGCGTCGAATATACCGTCACACTGGCCACCCCCGGTGTGTGGAAGTGGCAGTTTCAGATCGGCGATACAATCAAGACCGGCAAGACCGAGGCGAAGCTTCAATTGCTGGCGATCCGACGGGTTCAGTTACGCATCGACCGCGAGCTGAAGAAGGCCAGCCGCGAAGCGAGCAGCGCCGCGAACTCATCATTGCGCTGACAGCACTACCGTAAATAACCGGGATTGATCTTTCCCCTGTCAGGACCTCCACTGAGTTTTTGCTCCCAGTGGGTTGCCGGTCGGCGGCCTTTGATGCGCCGGTGCCATCTCATGCCGCTCTATTTCTTTCGCATCCGAACCGCCGACGGCACCGGCATCTGCAATGACGGTGCGGAGTTTGCTGATCGCGATGCTGCCTGGAAGGAGATGACTCGTGTCTGCGCCGACATGGTCAGCGGCGTATCGCGTCATCTTCGGGAAAACGCGGAGTGGCAGATCGAACTGCTGGACGAGGCCAAGAGCCCGATCTTCCGGATTCGGCTGGTCGCGAAAACGCTGGACTAGGGCATATTCGGTTCTGATTGAATCAGAACCGAAGCTCTAGATTCTTGTTTTGACGCGTTTTCTTCACGCGAACCGGT
>NZ_JAQMIL010000113.1:0-18903 GCF_029990105.1 Bradyrhizobium sp. Arg237L
GCGGAGTTAAATCACTGATTTGCCCGACGGCGAAAGCGGAATGTTTTTTGCGCGAGGGCTGGACAGACTTTCGGTGATTTGCCCGTCGGGTTGTTATGTCGCACCCATTGTCTCCACATCGTCATTCCGGGGCGTCCGAAGGACGAGCCCGGAATCCATTGGGCCACATGCGCAGGCTGAGAAGTGGATTCCGGGCTCGCGCCATGGGGCGCGCCCCGGAATGACGGCGGAGTTTGAGGCTCGGGAGGTGGTGGGTTACGCTTCGCTAATTAGCTAATCCGCCTTACGATGCTGCGGCCGCGGCTGACAGGCGCGTAATCCAGCCGCTCCCCTGTTCACGCGGAGAGCTGCTTCTCGGCGATCGCGAACCACTCGGACTGGGCATTGCGCAGATATTTCGGCGCGCGCCGCATCTGGATCAGCAGTTCGTTGAAGACGACGCGCGCCTCGGCGGTACGGCCGGCCGTGCGCAGCAGCAGGCCGTAGCGGACCCGGGCCTCCGCACCAGGGAAATAGGCCGAGACCGCGTGATATTCCTCGAGCGCTTCGTCGATCCGCCCTATTTCGGCAAGCGCGCGGGCATAAAGCAGATGGCCCTCGGCGGATTCGAAGTCTGGCCATTGCTGTTTCAATTCGTCGAGCGTGGCCAGCGCATCGGCCGGCCGATTGCAGGCGAATTGCGCCTGCGCCTTGCCCAGCGCAAAGGCGGGATCGTGGCCCATCGGCAGCTTGAGGATGTCGTCGTAGTGGCGCTCGGCTTCCTCGAACCGCCCGATTTTCGCGCACTCCGCGGCCAGCGCGGCCCGGTTTGCGACGGTGTCCGTCACAGCCAATCGATCGGACAGTTCGCGATATTTCTTTTCCGGGTCGACACGATTGGCGATGCGCTGGCGCGCCCGCCGCGCGTCCGGCCCCTGATACCATTCCGGTATCAGCTCAACCACGATGTAGGCCAGCGCGCCAATCAGCGGTACCATGAGAATGATGAAGGCCCAGGGCTGCAAGCGGCCGGTGCGCGAGGCGTGATAGATCAGCGAGATATCGAGCAGCAAAATAACCAATGCAACGGGCATGGCGAATTCCGGCAAACTGAAATGGATCGTCTTAAATCGCCTGATTGATAACGTTGCAGGCGCGACCAGACAATCCCCGGTTGTCGCTTCTGCGCTTTCAATGTGAAGCACCGATGAAGGTCGATCCGCCTACTTCTGGTCGTCCGCCAGCAGCTTCCGATATTTCTCGACGTCGCGCGCGACGAGCTGTTGCAGCACGTCCGGCGCATGCTCGTTGGCGTCGGGCGCAACCGTCGAGAGGTCGGTGAAGCGCTTTTTCACCGCCTCGCTCTCCACGGCGGTCCGCGCCGCGGCGTTAAATTTGGCGATGATCTCGGGCGGCGTGCCCTTTGGCGCGAACAGGCCGTTCCAGCCCTGCGCCTCGAATTCAGGCAGGCCTGCTTCCGCCGAGGTCGGCAGATCGGGCAGCGTCGCGAGCCGCACGGTCGAGCCGACCACGAGCCCCCGCACCAGCTTCTCGTTGATCGCCTGCGATACCGAGGCCGCCGCATCGCAAACGCCGTCGATCTGGCCGCCGATCGCGTCCGTCAGCGCCGGCGACGCGCCGCGATAGCCGACCAGCGTCACGTCGATTCCGGCGGCGTTCACGAAACTTTTGCAGATCAGGTAATTCGATGAGCCGACGCCGGCATGGCCAAGATTGATCTTGCCGGGATTCTTCTTCGCGTAAGCGATGAACTCCTGCAAATCCTTGGCAGGAAAATCCTTGCGTAACGCAATGATGCCAAAGGTCTTTGCGACCACCGCGAACGGCACAAAGGAGTCCGGCGTGAACGGCAATTTCGGGTAGATCGTGTAGGTGGCGGCGCTGGTGCCGGCATTGCCGATCGCAATCGTGTAGCCGTCCGGCTCGGCACGCGCCGCCCGGGCCAGCGCGGTCGAGCCACCGGCGCCCGCGACATTCTCGATCACGATCGGCTGCCCCAGCGCCACGCTCATCTGCTCGGCAACCACGCGCGCAATCACGTCGGACGTGCCGCCGGCCGCGAACGGCACGATCATGGTGATGGGGTGTTTCGGGAAATCCTGGGCCTGCGCCGTCGTCGCAAGCCAAAGCGACGCAATCGCCGCGAGCCATCTCGCGACGACAGCCTTCACGCCGCCTTTTCCAGATGCTGGACCAGGCCCGCGAACAGGCCGCGGCCATCGGTGCAGCCCATGATGTCTTCGACGTGGTTTTCCGGATGCGGCATCATGCCGAGCACGTTGCCGCCGTCGTTGACGATCCCGGCGATCGATTGGGCGGCGCCGTTGATGTTGTGGCGCTCGTCGACCACGCCTTCCGGCGAGCAGTAGCGATAGAGCACCCGCCCCTCGCCTTCCAGCCGCTTGATCGTCTCTTCGTCCGCCTCGTAATTGCCCTCGCCGTGCGCGACCGGGACGCGGATCACCTGGCCGGCATTGTAGCCGCGGGTGAACGGCGTGTCGGAGCGTTCGACGCGCAGATGCACGTCGTGGCAGATGAACTTCAATCCCGCATTGCGCATCAGCACGCCCGGCAGCAGGCCCGATTCGCAGAGGATCTGAAAACCGTTGCAGACGCCGAGCACGAGCCCGCCTTTGCCGGCATAGTCGCGCACCGCGTCCATGATCGGCGCCCGCGCCGCAATCGCGCCGCAGCGCAGATAATCGCCATAGGAGAAGCCGCCGGGCACGACGACGAGGTCGGTGCCTTCAGGTAGCGAGGTCTCGGCATGCCAGACCATCGCCGGCTCCCTGCCCGAGATGAGCTTGAGCGCCCGCGCCATGTCGCGCTCGCGATTGATGCCGGGAAAGACGAGGACGGCGGATTTCATCAGAGCAGTTCGACCCGATAATTCTCGATCACGGTATTCGCGAGCAGCCTGTCCGCCGCATCCTTCAGAGCCGCTTCCGCCTTGGCGCGGTCGGAGCCGGCAAGCTCGATGTCGAACACCTTGCCCTGGCGGACGCTGGCGACGCCGTCGACGCCCAGCGATTTCAGGGCACCCTCGATCGCTTTACCCTGGGGATCGAGGATGCCGGATTTCAACGTAACGGTGACGCGTGCCTTCACTTAAACCTTGCCCCCTCAGCTCTTCACCAGCACCGGGCCCGAGCCGGCCGGCCGCTCGTTCTCCATGAGAATGCCGAGCCGCTTCGCCACCTCGGTATAGGCTTCCAGCAGCCCGCCGAGGTCGCGGCGGAAACGGTCCTTGTCGAGCTTCTCGTTCGACTTGATGTCCCACAGCCGGCAGGAATCCGGCGAGATCTCGTCGGCGACGATGATCCGCATCATTTCGTTCTCAAACAGCCGTCCGCATTCCATCTTGAAGTCGACCAGTCGGATGCCGATCCCCAGGAAAAGCCCGGTCAGGAAATCGTTGACGCGGATGGCGAGCGCCATGATGTCGTCGATCTCCTGCGGCGTCGCCCAGCCGAAAGCGGTGATGTGCTCTTCCGACACCATGGGGTCGTTGAGCTGGTCGTTCTTGTAGTAGAATTCGATGATCGAGCGCGGCAACTGGGTACCTTCCTCGATACCGAGCCGCTGTGACAGCGAGCCGGCGGCGACGTTGCGCACCACCACTTCCAGCGGCACGATCTCGACCTCGCGAATCAGCTGCTCGCGCATGTTGAGGCGGCGGATGAAGTGGGTCGGCACCCCGATGTCGTTGAGGTGCTGAAACAGGTACTCCGAAATCCGGTTGTTGAGGACGCCCTTGCCCTCGATCACCTGGTGTTTCTTGGCATTGAACGCGGTCGCGTCGTCCTTGAAGTGCTGGATGAGGGTTCCGGGCTCGGGACCTTCGTAAAGGACCTTGGCCTTGCCTTCATAAATGCGGCGTCGACGGCTCATTGGGATGTACCGTGTTTTGTTGAAATCCATGAATCTGGTGTGCTCCGGTTGACTAGGGATCGCGACCCACGACGGAGCTGCCGCGGAAGCCTGGAACCCCAAACAGAACAAGAACCAAGCCGTGTGGCAACCTATCCGATTGGCCCATCCAGCACAATCGACCCGGACCCTTTTGGCCGACTTATCCGCCTTGGATTAGGGCACCAAAATCTGCCATTCTGCCTGCGGCTTAACGGCTCCTTGTCTTGCCGATTCGTCCCTTCTATCTAGGCATCCGCCGGGGCTGCCGCAACGCAAGCTCCACCCGTCCGTCAGCAGTAATTGGAACCACCGATGACCACATTCGATAAGCGCGAGGAAGGTTTTGAGAAGAAATTCGCCCTCGACGAGGAGCAGAAATTCAAGGCCGAGGCGCGCCGCAACAAGTTATTAGGCATGTGGGCGGCGGAAAAGCTTGGCCTCGCGGGCGATGCCGCCAACACCTACGCCAAGGAAGTGGTCGCCGCCGATTTCGAGGAAGCCGGCGACCAGGACGTGCTGCAGAAGGTCTTCAAGGACCTCACCGCGAAGGGCGAGGCCATCACGGAAGCTCAAATCCGCGCCAAGATGGACGAACTGCTGGTCCAGGCCGTGGCGCAGGTGAAGTCAGGCGGTTAACGGCCTCCGTCATTCCGGGGCGTCCGAAGGACGAGCCCGGAATCCATTTCTCCGCCCGTGCAAGTGGTCCGATGGATTCCGGGTTCGCGCTATGCGCGCCCCGGAATGACGACGACAAGTGATCAACCTTCCTTAAATCCGTATTCCGGTACGTTGCCGCTGGCGCCGTAATATTTGAACGGCAGGAATTTTCCGGACATCGTGAACTTGACGCGATCACCCTTCGGATTGGGCAGGCGCTCCATCACCATGTCGAAATCGATCGCCGACATGATGCCGTCGCCGAACTCCTCCTCGATCAGCGCCTTCCAGGCCGGGCCGTTGACCATCACGAGCTCGTAGAAGCGGTAGATCAGGGGATCGGTCGGCGGCATCGGCACGCCCTCCCCGCGCATCGGCGTCTCGTTCAGCATCGCGATTTCGGATTTGGACAGGCCGAACAGCTCGCCGGCATTCGCGGCCTGGGGCTTGGTCAACTTCATCTGGCCGAGGACCGCGCCGACGATCAGCACCTCGGAATAGCCGCCGATCTCCTGGCAGATATATTTCCAGCTCCAGCCCTTCTCGCGCTTGATGTCGAGCAGCTTTTCGGTGAGGTCGGAACGTTTCATGTCAGGGTCTCCTTCTGCTCGTCATGCCCGGGCTCGTTCCGGGCATCCAGGTTGCTAATCGGGTTCAGGAAGACGTGGATGGCCGGGACAGGCCGGGCCATGACGTCTGGGTTGGCGGCTCGGCTTCCGACGCGATCGCCAATTCAGGCAGCCCGGGCCGTACTATGGGCACGTTGCGCGGGTCGTGATCGGTGGCATCAGCCGCAAAGCTCTTGCTGCGGCTGACCAGGAAATCGATGATGTGGTTGCGGAGCGCGTAGTAATAGGGATGGCGGTGCAGATCGATCCGGCCACGATCCTTGGGCAACGGATTTTCGACGATCTCGGCCAGGACCGCGCCGGGGCCGTTGGTCATCAGGAATATCTTGTCGGCGAGATAGATCGCCTCGTCGACGTCGTGGGTGATCATGAACGCGGTCTGCCCGGTCTCCAGACAAATGCGCCGAACCTCATCCTGCAGCGTACCGCGCGTCAGCGCGTCCAGCGCCGAGAACGGCTCGTCCATCAGCATGATCTTCGGCGTGATCGAGAGCGCACGCGCAATGCCGACGCGCTGCTTCATGCCGCCGGACAGTTCGGACGGGCGCTTGTGCTCCGAACCGGTGAGGCCGACGAGATCGATGAACTTCTGCGCGTGCGTCTTGACCTTGGCGCGATCCCATTTGCGCCATTTCGAGCTGACGGCGTAGGCGACATTGCCGAGCACGGTGCGCCAGGGCAACAGCGCATGGCTCTGGAAGATCACGGCGCGGTCAAGGCTCGTGCCCTCGATCGCCTGCCCGTCGACGATCACGGCGCCCTCGCTCGGCTCGTCGAGGCCGGCAAGGATGTTGAGCACCGTGGTCTTGCCGCAGCCGGAATGGCCGATCACACAGCCGAATTCGCCCCGCGCCATCGAGAGCCACAAGTCCTCGAACACGGTGGTGGTGCCGCCGACCGCGCCCGGATAACGCCGCGCGATGCCTTCGATCGAGATGAATTTGTCGGTCATCGCCCTACTCCGGAAACGTGACCATGCGCGTGAAGCGCGCGAGGATCTGGTCGAGCAGCATGCCGACGATCCCGATCATGAGGATCGCGATGATGACATTGGTGATCGAGAGGTTGTTCCACTCGTTCCAGACGAAATAGCCGATGCCGGTGCCGCCGACGAGCATCTCGGCGGCGACGATCACGAGCCAGGCGATGCCGATCGAGATCCGCATGCCGGTCAGAATTGTCGGCGCCGCGGCCGGCAGGATCACCGTGAAGGCGCGCCTGACTGTGCCAACCTCGAGCGTGCGTGCGACGTTGATCCATTCCTTGCGCACGCCGGCGACGCCGAACGCCGTGTTGAGCAGCATCGGCCACACCGAGCAGATGAAGATCACGAAGATCGCTGAAATCGAGGAATCCTTGATGGTGTAGAGCGCGAGCGGCATCCAGGCGAGCGGCGAGATCGGCTTCAAGACCTGGATGAACGGGTCGAGCGCCCTGCTGATCAACGGCGACATGCCGATCAGGAAGCCGAGCGGGATCGCGACTGATACCGCGATCAGATAGCCGAGCCCGACGCGGCCGATCGAATAAGCGAGCTGGATGCCAAGCCCCTTGTCGTTCGGCCCGTTGTCGTAGAACGGCCGCCTCAGGTGCTCCCACAATTTGGCGCCGACATCGAGCGGACCCGGCATCGCCGATTTGCCTTGCGTGGCGGTGAGCCCCATCAGCTTCGCGTATTCCGGGCTCATGTTCACGGCCGGACCGGTGCTGCGGGTCGCAAGATGCCAGACGCCGATGAAGGCGGCGAACAGCACAATCGAGACGATCGCCGCGCGCAGGCGAAGCGAGTTCATCTGCTCCTCCCCGTATGCGGGAGCACCTTCACGACGCCTTCCTGATCTTGAAGCTCGCGAGGTAATCGTCGGCCTTCGTGGGATCGAACGTCTTGCCCATCACTGCGAACGACTTGTACGTGGTTGTCGGCGCCGTGAGCCCCATCTCGGCCATCAGCTTGCCGGTGTCGGTGGCGAGATAGACCTGCTCGGCCACCGCCTTGTAATCGACGTCGCCCTTGATCTGACCCCAGCGCTTCATCTGGGTCATGATCCAGACGGCGAAGGACTGCCAGGGGAATGGATCGAAATCGACGCGGCCCGGCTGCGTGACGACATTGCCGAGACCGTCGGCGAAGGTGCCCGTCAGGATCTGCTCGAGCACGATCTGCGGCTGGTTCAGGTAGTTCGCCGGCGCGATCGCCTCCGCGATCTGCTTGCGGTTCTCGGCCTTGTGGGCGAACGCGGTGGCTTCGATGATCGATTTCAGGAGCGCGCCATAGGTATTCGGCATCGAGGTGACGAACTCCTTCGATGCCGCGAAGGCGCAGCAGGGATGGCCTTCCCAGATATCCTTGGTCAGGATGTGGATGAAGCCTGCGCCGTCATAGACCGCGCGCTGGTTCATCGGATCGGGCCCAAGGAAACCGTCGATATTGTCGGCGCGCAGATTGGCGACCATCTCCGGTGGCGGCACCGCGCGGATCTGCACATCGACGTCGGGGTCGAGGCCGTGTTCGGCGAGATAGTAGCGCAGCAGATAATTGTGCATCGAATAGTCGAAGGGTACGGCGAACTTGAAGCCCTTCCAATCCTTGGGATCGCGCTTGTCCTTGTGCTTGATCGAAAGCGTGATCGCCTGACCGTTGATATTCTCGACCGCCGGCATCGTGTAGGGCAGCGGGTTGGAGCCGACGCCCATGGTGATGGCGAGCGGCATCGGCGACAGCATGTGCGCGGCGTCGTATTCCTTGTTGATGGTCTTGTCGCGGATCACGGCCCAGCCGGCGGTCTTGATCACCTCCACGTTCAGTCCGTGCTTGGCGTAGAAGCCCATCGGCGCGGCCATGATGATCGGGGTCGCGCAGGTGATCGGAATGAAGCCGACCTTGAGGTCCTTCTTCTCAGGCGCAGCGCCTTGCGCGAAGACCTCGGTCGCCGCCTTGATCGGGAAGAACTGCGACAGCGCCGCGAGCGCCGTGGAGGCGCCGACCGACTTCAGGAACGCGCGCCGGGTCGCGTCCTGCGGAAACACCGCGCGCATCACGGCTGAGGCGACGACGCCCTCGTAGCGCCTGTCCTCGCTTTCCGCGGGCTCGCAGCGCAGCGCCAGCGCCTCATTCCGGTGCTCGGCTTCGCTGAGATGGCGACCGCAACTGCAGCCGGTGCGGAGATTGCGATCGGGATCGAATGGATTGTCGAAGATGGACATCGGACCTCCTGCGCGGCGTTTGCCGTGGATTTACGCAAGGTCCGTGCCAGCCTCTTTTTTGAGCCGATGGCATTGATGTCGCAGGCTTTTATCCGTGCCCTGGGCGACTACAAAAACTCGTGATACACGAAAAATCGTAATCAAATTACGATTTTTCGGGGCGACCTGCACGATGGACCTGGCTCTCAGCGCAACGGCGAGCGCGCACGATGCGGACCTGCGTGCCGCCGCCTTCGAGTGCTCGATCGAGCCGACGCTGCTGCTCGATCCCCATGCCGACGTGATCCTCGACGCCAACCCCGCCGCCTGCTCGCTGCTCGGCTACGACCGCGCGCTGCTGCGCCAGACCAAGGTGAGCGCGCTGCACGCAGGCCAATTGCCGGCCCTGATCGTCTTCACCCAGGCGGTGCTCGACAAGGGCGCGTATTGGACCGATGCGCTGACACCGCGGCATGCGACCGGACAGAATCTCAGGATCGAATATGCCGGCTGCGTGGTGCCGCATGACGGGCGCACGCTGATGCTGCTGACGATGAGCGACCTCGACGCGCGCCGCCGGCGCTATGTCGATGCCGCCGCCGAGGACCACATGCGCAGCGGCATTGCCACCTGGCAGCGGGTCGAGCGGGTCTTCCAGGACATCGAGCGCGAGAACCAACTGATCCTGCGCGCCGCCGGCGAAGGCATTTATGGCGTGAACGCGGAAGGAAACACCACGTTCGTCAACCCGGCCGCCGAACGGATGCTGGGCTGGACCGCCGAGGAACTGGTCGGCAAGGAGATCCACCCGGTCGTCCATCACACCCATCATGACGGGCGGCACTATCCCGATCATGATTGCCCGATCTATGCGGCGTTCCGCGACGGCGCCGTGCACCAGGTCGACGGCGAAGTGTTCTGGCGCAAGGATGGCTCGCCGGTCTGGGTCGAATACACCTCGACGCCGATCCGCGACCGCGGCGTCGTGGTTGGCGCCGTCGTGGTGTTTCGCGACGTCAGCCAGCGGCGCGAGGCGGACGAGAAGCTGCATGCGGCGCTTGCCGAGGTCGATCGGCTGCGCGAGCGGCTGGAGCTGGAAAACGCCTACCTGCAGGAAGAAATCCGGATCGAGACCAATCCGCGCGGCATCATCGGCCAGAGCGAGGCGATCCAGAAGACGCTGCGCCAGGTCAAGCTGGTGGCGCCGACGTCAGCGGCGGTGATGATCACGGGCGAGTCCGGCACCGGCAAGGAGTTGATCGCGCGCGCCATCCATGAGGCGAGCAGCCGCTCCGACCGGCCGCTGATCCGCGTCAACTGCGCCGCGATCCCGCGCGAGCTGTTCGAGAGCGAGTTCTTCGGTCATGTCCGCGGCGCCTTCACGGGCGCCACGCGCGATCGCATCGGCCGATTCGAGCTGGCCGACGGCGGCACGCTGTTTCTAGACGAGGTCGGCGAAATCCCGCTGGAGCTGCAGGGCAAGCTGCTGCGCGTGCTGCAGGAGGGCAATTTCGAGCGGGTCGGCGAGGAGCGCACCCGCACCGTGGATGTGCGGCTGATCGCCGCCACCAACCGCGACCTCAAGCAGGAGGTGCAGCGCGGCCGGTTTCGCGAGGATCTCTATTTCCGCCTCAATGTGTTTCCGATCGAGTCGGTACCCTTGCGCGAGCGTCGCGAGGACATTCCACTGCTGGCGCAGCATTTCCTGAGCAGCGAAAGCAAGGCGCTGAAATCCGATCTGCGCCTGTCGGAGGGCGACGCCAGGCGCCTTGCCCGCTACGACTGGCCGGGCAATGTCCGCGAACTGCAGAACGTGATCGAGCGCGCGGCGATCCTCGCCCAGAACGGGCGCCTGCGCATCGACCTGCCCGATGCGTCCGGCAGCCAGTCTTCGGCCGGCTCGGCCCGCGTGAAGGCCGACGCGCGTCCCACAGTGATGACGGCGGCCGAGCTGCGCGATCACGAGCGCGCCAACATCGTCGCGGCGCTCGAGGCCTGCGCCGGCAAGGTGTTCGGCCCCGGCGGTGCGGCCGAAATGCTCGACATGAAGCCGACCACGCTGGCCTCGCGGATCAAGGCGCTCGGAATTGCTGGACGGCAGCGGCCGGTTTACCCCTCGTCAAGCACGGCGAGAGATCGGGGCGCGCCTTAAAAGCCTGTTAGGCGGGCGCGGTGTTGTTGTACCCCCGGGAAGACGGCGGGAAGACGGGGGTGCTCTGCAATGAAGTCGGACAAGGGACCTTACAGCCGGCCGCGCTGGGGCGTGACGCGCTGGCTGGCCGACGCCGGTCCCGGCGCGCCCGAGGATATCCGCGCGGCGCTGATCGCCGACCTCCACGGATCGCTACCGGTCTTCGCGGCCGGCGCGGTCAACACGATGGCGGTGGCAGGCGTGATCGCGATCCGGCAACCGACCGCATTGTTCATCGCCTGGTTCAGCCTCGAAGTCGCGATTTGCCTCGCCCGCCTCACGGTATTGGTCGTCGCCCATCGCCGGGCGCGTGGCCGGCGCCAGACCCCGACCGACCTGCATGTGCTGCTCGCGGTCGCCTGGAGCGCCAGCGTCGGGTTCGGCGTGGTCGTCAGCCTCGCCAGCGGCGACCGGGTCGTCGCGCTGCTCGCCTGCCTGTCGGCGGCGGCGATGGTTGGCGGCATCTGCTTCCGCAATTTCAGCGCGCCGCGATTGGCCGGGACGATGATCCTGCTCGCCCTCGGCCCGATCGTCCCGGGCGCCGCGCTCGCCGGCGAGCCGCTGCTTTACCTCGTGTTTCTACAGGTGCCGCTCTATCTCGCGGCGATGACGGACGCAGCCTTCCGGCTGAACAGGATGCTGATCGCGACCATGCGCGCCGAGCGCGAGAACGGCCACATGGCGCAGCACGACGCGCTCACGGGCCTGTGGAATCGCGCCGGTTTCGTCGATGCCCTCAACAGGAAGCTGGAGGCCTCCAGTCGCGACGAGGGCTCCTTTGCCGTGCTGTTCTTCGATCTCGACAATTTCAAGCCGATCAACGACACCTTCGGGCACGCGGCCGGGGACAAGGTGCTCCAACTGGTCGCCGACCGGCTCCGCCGCGCCCTGCCCAATAGCGCCGTCATCGCGCGCATGGGCGGCGACGAATTCGTGGTGCTGGCCGACAGCATCACCGCGGAGCAGGCGCTCGCGATCGGACATCGGATCATCGACGAGGTCGCGATGTCCTATGGGCTGGGCGAGAAGATTTGCGTCCAGGTCGGCGTCAGCGTCGGCGTTGCGATGTCGCCGGAGCACGGCACGGAGGCCGAGGAGTTGCTCTCGGCCGCCGATACCGCGCTCTATGAAGCGAAATCCACCGGCAAGTCCCGCTGCTGCCTCGCTTCCTTCGAGATCAACCTCGCCGCCCTGCGCCGGCTCCAACACAGCAACGCGGCCAAGGGCGCCGGGATGGCGGCCTAGAATTTGAGAAGTCTCGTAGCCCGGGTGGAGCGCAGCGCAACCCGGGGGGGCGGTTCGCAAACGCTGACGCAGATGTCCCGGGTTACGCTGGCGCTCCACCCGGGCTACGGAGCTACTCACTGGACCGGCAGGTTCGATGCGAGCCGGTCCAGTTCGCCGGCCAGATCGCGCTCGACTTCGGCCGCGCGCAGGTTGAGGACGCGATAGTCTCGCTCCTCCAGCCATTCCCGTCGCTTGGCCCGGTCGGCAACAATCGTCTCGCTCTCGTCAGGGTTTTCCAGCTCGATCGCGATCCGGTGGATGAAGGAGACGAAATCGGGGATATGCCGCCCCACCGGGGTCTGGCGCTTGAACAGGCCGGCGAAGCGGCGATCCTTGGTCAGGGCCTGCCACAGGATGCGCTCGGCATCGGTCGGGTTGCGCCGGAGCAGCCGCGCCAGCCCGCGCACTGTGCTGCTGGCATCGGCGGAGGCGCCGCCGCCCTGCCCCTGCTCGGCCAACAGCGCACGGAGCCGGGTCGCCTGCTCGCCGTCGAGCACGCCGCCCTTGGCCGGCCCCTTGCGTCCCTCGGCGATCGCCATGATCACCCCGTGCAGGGTATGCATGTCCTGCTTGGTCGGCTCCATCCGGGTGAAGATGTTGCGCAGGTTGACCAGCATGGTGTCGCGCTTCTCGCGCGGCCGCAGGAACTCGACCTTATCGAGCTCGGCGACCAGATTGTCGAAGAAGGCCTGGACCTGGTGCTGCGAGGCGCGCTCAGATCGCTCTGGCATTACGAACGGCAGCCCGCCCGACGTCGCGAGCTTGAACCACTCATAGCCCATCAGCAGCACCGCCTGGGCCAGGTTCAGCGAGGCAAAGCCGGGATTGACCGGGAAGGTGACGATGCGGTTGGCTAGCGCGACCTCCTCGTTGGTCAGGCCGGCGCGCTCGCGACCGAACAGGATGCCGGCCCCGCCGCCATCGGCCACATGCGTCACGATCTCGCGCGCGGCCGCCTCTGGCCCGACCACCGGCTTGGCCTGGTCATGCGCACGGGCGGTAGTGGCATAGAGCAGGTCGAGATCGGCGACCGCCTGCGCGACGGTGTCGAACAACTCGACCCCGTCGAGGATATGGTCGGCGCCGGCGGCGGCGCGCTGCGCGGCGATGTTCGGCCAGCCGTCGCGCGGATTGACCAGCCGGAGCCGCGACAGCGCAAAATTGCCCATCGCACGCGCAGCCATGCCGATGTTCTCGCCAAGCTGCGGTTCGACCAGGATCACCACGGGACCCCTGAGGTCGTGGCCGGTCTTGGTCTTGTCGGTGCCGGACATCTTAGAACTTCGCTTCCTGATTCAATCTCTGAACAATCTGATTCAGGTCCTGAAGGAGTTGAATCAGAGTGCCAAGTTTCCTGCTGCGCCCGGATTGCCCCGCGGGCGCAAATTTCTCAAGCGGAATAATGGCTTTACGGCTGTTCTTGAATCTTCATCCGAAACCTGAGATGCGAAGCGTCGCAACCCCACTTCCACTCTTCCGCTGCCGCCTGAAGCATGAGACATAGCGGCGGCATTCTCGGCTAAAAGATGAGCCGAAACTGCATAACCCCTTGGCTTCCGCCGGCGCTTTCCCGGTGCTATAGCCCCGAGGATAATCCGCTAGTCGCGCCCGAAAGCGCGCTGTTCCCCCAAGAGGCCCTATTCCCATGGCAAAAATCAAGGTGACCAACCCCGTCGTCGAACTCGATGGCGACGAGATGACCCGGATCATCTGGCAGTACATCAAGGACAAGCTGATCCACCCGTTCCTTGACATCAACCTGATGTATTTCGACCTGGGGATGGAGTACCGCGACAAGACCAACGACAAGGTCACGATCGATGCGGCGGAAGCGATCAAGAAGGTCGGCGTCGGCGTCAAATGCGCCACCATCACCCCGGACGAAGCCCGCGTGAAGGAATTCGGCCTCAAGGAGATGTGGAAGTCGCCGAACGGCACCATCCGCAACATCCTGGGCGGCGTGATCTTCCGCGAGCCGATCATCTGCAAGAACGTGCCGCGCCTGGTTCCCGGCTGGACCAAGCCGATCATCATCGGCCGCCACGCCTATGGCGACCAGTACCGCGCCACCGACATCAGGTTCCCCGGCAAGGGCACCCTCTCGCTGAAATTCGTCGGCGAGGACGGCACCGTGATCGAGAAGGAAGTGTTCAAGACGCCCGGCGCCGGCGTCGCGATGGAGATGTACAATCTCGACGACTCCATCGTCGACTTCGCCCGCGCCTCCTTCAATTACGGCCTGATGCGGAACTATCCGGTCTACCTCTCGACCAAGAACACCATCCTCAAGGTCTATGACGGCCGCTTCAAGGACATCTTCCAGGATGTCTTCGACCGCGAATTCAAGAAGGAGTTCGACGCGAAGGGACTTACCTACGAGCACCGCCTGATCGACGACATGGTGGCCTCGGCCCTGAAATGGTCCGGCGGCTATGTCTGGGCCTGCAAGAACTATGACGGCGACGTGCAGTCCGACACCGTGGCGCAGGGCTATGGCTCGCTCGGCCTGATGACCTCGGTGCTGCTCACACCCGACGGTAAGACTGTGGAAGCCGAAGCTGCCCACGGCACGGTGACCCGGCACTACCGCGAGCACCAGAAGGGCAAGGAGACCTCGACCAACTCGATCGCCTCGATCTTCGCCTGGACCCGTGGCCTCGCCCACCGCGCCAAGCTCGACAACAACGTTGAGCTTGCGAAGTTCGCCGACACGCTGGAGAAGGTCTGCGTCCAGACCGTCGAGGACGGCTATATGACCAAGGACCTCGCGCTCCTGGTCGGCGCCGACCAGCGCTGGCTGTCGACCACCGGCTTCCTCGACAAGGTCGCCGAGAACCTCACCAAGGCGACGGCGGCCTAAGCCGCCTTTGCACTCGCGAAGCTCTATCACCCGTCATTGCGAGCCAACGGGTCGAAGCAAGCGTCGCCCGATGACAGGCTCCGCGAAGCAATCCATCTACCCCCGCGGCACTATGGATTGCTTCGTCGCTTCGCTCCTCGCAATGACGGAATTTGGCAAGCGCCGTTCCAATAAGGGCATCTAATGCCGTCGCTTAGGACAGCCACGATCGCCCTTCTACTAATGGGTTCCGTGACGGAGGCTTCCGCCGCGGAATCCCTCCCCGAGACCATCGCCGCGCCGGGTGAAGCGGTCGTGCTCAGCGTCCACGCCGAAGGCGCGCAGGTCTACGAGTGCAAGGCTGGCCTCGAAGGCAAGCTGGCCTGGGCCTTTCGCGAACCGATCGCAACGCTGATGGCCGACGGCAAGACCGTCGGCCGCCACTATGCCGGACCGAACTGGGAGCATGTCGACGGCAGCGTCGTGCTCGGCCGGACTTCCGGCAGTGCGCCCGGCGCGACGCCGAACGACATTCCCTGGCTCAAGCTCGAAGTGATCTCGCGGCGCGGCAGCGGCACGCTGTCCGGGGTCACCACGGTGCAGCGGATCAACACCGCGGGTGGCATCCTCGAAGGCCCCTGCGACAAGGCCGGCGCGACCCACAGCGCGCCATACTCCGCGGACTACGTGTTTCTCCGCAAGGAGGACTCACGCCATCAGTGATCCCAGAAAACGGATCGCCGGGATGCTCGGCAGGAACGCATAGGCGCCGCCCCGAGTCCGGACGAATCGCGGCAACCCTCGCAGCCGGATCGTCGTGCCGGATTTGAGCGGCAAGTCGAACCAGCTCGTGCCAGGATCGTTCGCGCCTGTGATCGGATCGTTGGAGCCGGTGATGCGCGGATCCTGGAGACCAAGATTCAGCCAATCACAGGACATGGCTTCGAACTGTGCGCCGAGACTCGCCCCAATGAAGTTGCCGAGCAGGCCCCGTTCCGGTTCGGGTTTGCTCGGATCACGAGGCTTCGCCGGATCATAGAGTGGTCCATAGGGCATCCCACGCCGAACAAGACGCCGACTGTTGTTCGCCACCCGTTGCACGATCTGGCCGCCCCGCGGGTTGCTCCGCCGGATATGCGCCCCAAAGGGGCAGCGGGAGTCGCCAACGTAGTCAAAATTCGCCTGATCCACTTTGGGATCAGGCGCATCCGGGGACAGCGCCATCGGCGTGCCATCGCGCCACCGGCCGCACAGGTGGGCAGCGACGACCTCGCGCAAGGCCGCGTGACGTGACAGGCCTTCGATTGACAAGGCTTGGCCGATTTTCGCTTCAGCACCAGGTGGCAGCAACTCGTCGATTTGCGGGCGTGTGAGCAAATCCGACGCGGCTCGGTCGAGATACTCCTCAAAGCCAACCACATCCTGTTCCAGCACGCGAAAGGCATTAAAGGTGCCGTTGTGTCCCAACGCTTCGGGTTGAGGCACCCGCCACGTCAAACCTTCGAAGTTGGTCGGATGTCCCAGCAACACGGTGCCGAGCGGCGCCTTGGGTTGTCCGTCTTCATAGCGTTGTCCGTCATGAACCTCCGCGAATCTCGGTTGCATGATGTTGTCGCGATACCCGAAGTGAACGACGTCGTTGGGGAAGGCGCAGCCCTCAAGTGCACCGAGCAGCCTGAAGGCCTTTCCGTCGGTGAGGGCGCGCTGCTGGATTTGGTCGAGCTGCGCGACTTCGTCGGCGTAGATCGTGGCGATGAGATGGATCCGCTTGGGGGCATCGAAGGGAGCTGGCCAGGTTTCCGGCGCGCTCGGCCCGACATCGCCAAGCTTCAAGGCGCGGGCGTTCATGCCTTCGATGAATTCATTCGGAAACATTTCAAGTGAAGAATTCGGCGCGCCGAGGGCGCGCAGTCCCTCGTAGGTCAGGCCAATGTTGAAACAGGTGTCCGGCTTGGTTCTCCCCCAATTCCCGGTCGTTATCTGCGGAACATCGTCGCCGCGCCCGGATGTCGAGGCGGCGAGCCAGCGCCGGACAGCGATGCGATCGGCGACTTCAAGAATGAGGTAGCGCACGCGAGGCTTGCGATAGCCACGCAAAATATTGCCCTGTACATCAGCGGCGTCGAATACTGCGCTCACCAGCCTATCCCCAGTTGGTTGCGGACCTGAGCCGCCGAAAATCCGGGATAAGCCCGGTAGCCGCTGCCGAGCGAAACGTTCGCGTTGACGCGGAGCTGGAGGACCACTTTGCGCGGAAGCAGGCGCAAATCGTCATTGCCTGATGCGGCCTTGTCGCCGTTCAAAGCTTCCTGGTCTCTCAGAAGATCGGTGGCCGTGTCCGGCACCTGGTACAGGTCGCGCTCGTGCACCCATTGGATGAACGCCTCGACATTATGCTCGCAGGGAATCACGGCCTCCCCTCCTTCGACAAGTTCGACCACGGCGTTGAACACGCTGCCGATCGTGGCGATGAAGTCTCGAATGTAGTTGGTGAAGTCTCCGTCGTAGACGGAGAACATGCAAATATTGTCGCCGACGATGACGAAGCGCGCAAAGTGCACCGTGCCGACATTGTCCAATCCGGCATATATCGCATCCTTGTTTTGCGCGATCGCTAGCGCTGCCTTCGCTCTGCCGATCGGCGACTTCTCCTTCAGCGGCATGATCAGGTTCATCATGCACTGGAGATTGTCGCCAGGCTGGATCGATGGGTGGGGACCACCGGGCAGCGGCTTCACCGGCATGCGCCACGCCCAGTAAGGCACCAGGACCCACGACGCCAGGTGCTGGAATACGCGCGTCTCGGGCAACCCGTTAACAAACCGATCGAACCATCCTTCCGCACCCGGCATCAGCTTAACTCCACCTGAAAGGGCACCCGTCGCGCATTTCACGCGAGACTTCATAAGCGCACCGGCGGGCGTGGAGGATCGGATCCCCGGAGGGCTCGATGCCATGTACGAGACGCCAGGGATTAAAACTGATGCGTTCGCCGTCCGCGACCTGATCCTTGGCGAGATTGGTGAGCGTAAGGGTGCCCATGACGACCCGGACTCGCCTGGCCGGCCAAGGCTTTGTGGGATCGTCGAGCGCGTCGCCCGCTTCGCCGATTGTCATCATCAGCATGAACCGGGCCGGCCACCGCCGCAGGCGCTCTTCAAGTTCATGGCGCAGATATTTATCGACCGGCGTAGCAACGGGATCGGTCGTACGAACGCCTGCAACCGGCTGCCAGGAAAAGCGAACGGGACGACGTACTCCATGGGGATCTTCCACCATGAAGGTGTGGATGGCGTGATAGGTCGCGCGGGCATAGCTCACCGGGGCGCCGATCACCCCGGCTTCGAACACCGCCAACTGGGCGAACCGGCGCCGATTGGCGTAATTGAGTATTCCCGCACCGTCACTCGTCGTTTGCTTCGGGTACGGGTCGCGAGCAGGCTCCTTGAGCTGCAACATGTCGAGAATCTTCCGCCACGGGGATTCTCTTTGAACCGGCTGCTGCCGCGCGACCTTGGTGAACTCGAAAAAGTCCTCAACATTGCGGGCGAAGAATTCGGCGAGCGTCGTAGCGATCAGGTCGGCTGCCGTCCCGTCCTGCAGGTGGAAACGTGTCGCCATTCCCCGAACATCGGACCATCCATCATGCTGCTTCGGCCCCCCTTGTCCGTTGGAGAACCTCACCGACACGCGAATGCGCTGTCCCTTGAAGTGCTCTGCGATGCAATAGTTGCGCGCCACGTCCGAAGCCATGAAATAGCCGTCTACGCCCACGCCGATCGTGTGCACCGGCCTTTGCCCGGGGGCAGGCTCCGGCAAATTGGCAATGATGGCGTCGACGAGCCGCCCTGCTACCGATGAATCGCCCATGCCCCCTCCATTGCGAACGGACCGGCATCCCAGGTGCCGTTGGCGCTTGACGCGTTAGCGATGTCGATCGAATTCAGCCTGCGCCCACCGCCAAACCTTACATTTGATCGCAAGTCGGACATGTGACGTAGTTCACAAATTAGCCGAACGAAGCGCCAAGCAATTCGGATCTGACAGCAGTGATCGACGTGCTCCAGACGGTGCTCGCGCACCGATAAAACGATCGGCTGAGTGCATGTCCTTGCGGTGCAACAGTCCGGATTTGGCCCAGGCCGTGTGAAAATGGTGCAACTTGGAGCGCACTGGCGCATTTCGTGGCCGCCGAGCTTCTAATT
>NZ_JAQMIL010000114.1:0-18317 GCF_029990105.1 Bradyrhizobium sp. Arg237L
CTGCCGCCCGGTTCAGCGAACCGGTCTGATCAATTCACTCGCCATCCTGGGCGGACTTCACCACCACTACGCCCGCGTTTAGGTTTTCGATACACACCAGCGTCGACTGCCCGCGGTCCGCCCCCGCAACGAAACGCTTCATCGATCCCCCCAAGAATCACGGCAGAATCATAACAGCGGGTAGCGTTTTCACACAGCCAGGGTCAGGAGCGGCGGTTAAGCCTAGCGCACGTCACGTCCGGTCTACCCGCGGTTGCGGACATTCGAACCAATTCGAGCGACTTCGGCTCGGGGCCCAGAAGCCGACATCACCGGTCGTTCAAGGCAGCAAGTCGGTCCTTTTAGCAGATAGCCGCTAAGCTTTGTCGGCGTCCCGTGGGGGAGTGGTTTCGCCGTGCACGCAAAGGCTAGATCGCGCCCGCTTCGCGTGCGATAGCGGCGGCTTGCGTGCGATTACGCGTGCCGAGCTTTTCGTAGATTCGCCGAAGATGGGTCTCGATGGTGTTCTCGGTCAGGAACAGATCGCGAGCGATCGCCTTATTGGTTCCGCCCTTCCAGAGCAGTCTCAGCACCTGGATCTCGCGATTGGTCAGATGAAACGCACGGCTCGACCGCGTATCGGGTTCGGGGCGGTTGATGTCAGCCCTTTGTGTGCATGGTGCCGGCATCAGCGCCCATAGCAGAGGTGCCACACGCGGGTCAGCGGCGAACGTCGCGCGCTTGCCGAGCGCTTCGATGGCCCAGGCTTCATCCGTCAGCGTCCGCACCAATCCGCCGCTGACTGCCCCCATCATCGCCATCTCGAACACCGCACTGGCTTCACGCTGGCGTCCCTGGCTTTCAAGCTTTTGCGCCCGAAGCAGCAGCAGGCGCAGCGCGCGGCGCCGGCGCCCGGCCGACTCTGCGGCCTGCAAGGCCATTTCGAGCCGCGGTAGCGCCTCATCGCTATGGCCGCGCGCGAGCTGCACACGAAGCTCGGCGATCAACGGATCCTCGATCTCGCTCGCGTAGGGCTTGAAGTCGCCAAAACTCCGCCAGAGCGCCAGGTCGCTGCCGAGCGCAAGAGCGCGGCGAGCTCCGTCGATGTCACTATCGCGCAGGCCGAAGTAGACGCGCTCGAGCCAAGCCGCGGCGCTCAGCCGGCGGATACCACGCCTCGCTCCGATGTCGTGGAGTTGAGCCAACACGCCCTGACCCGCGTCCCGCCGCCCGCGCAGGAGGTGCAATCGGGCCGCGGTGCGATGCAGCACGATCAGATGATCCGGCAGTCCGGTCTCGACAACAATGGGCATGTAGTCGTTCACCAGCGCTTCGCAGGCGTCGACCTCGTTGGTTTCGTAGAGCACCTCGGCGAGATAGGTTGCGACCACCGCGCCTGAACTGCCGTACCGTTGTCCCTCCGCAATCACCCGGTTCATCGCGCCGTCCAATGTCGTGCGCGCCGCAGCGATGTTGCCTGCAATCAGCTCGATTCCGGCCGCGAAGCAGGCGCTGTAGCTCAGGACGTAAAGCGCATTGATCGGCTCGCAGGCTTGGCGGGCCCGGGCAAGGTCCTGCTCGGCCTCAATGTATCTGCCGAGTGCAATGTTGCAGTAGGCGCCCGCATTGCTCGCCAATCCCGCTGTGAACGGGCTGAACCGCGACGTATCGTTGCGCATCGCCGCAACGGTCTCGAGCACCTCCGGAATCTTGTCGGTCCAGCCCAACAACATCAACCGCATGCCGGCGATTTCTTCGTCGCTGCTTCCGTTCTTGCCGTGATCCGCGCGCTCGATGGTTTCGATGAAGCGCGTGGCGTCGCCGTAGCGGTGCGCGAAGATCGCCGCATAGGCGGCCGCCCGCAGCAGGTCCGGGCGACGGACCACCTCGTGCTCGGGCAGTCGCACGATAGCCCGTGCGGTGTCGGCGACGCGGCCCGAGCGTACCATGTCCATGGCCGAAGACGCCAACAGTTCCGCCGCGAGCGCATAATCCTGCGCGGCGAGGGCATGGGCCACGGCCTCGTTCATCAGTCCCTGGGCTGCGCTCCACTGTGCCGCGCGCCGGTGCAGGTCGCGAATTTCGCCGGGTGCCCCGTCCCGCATCCGGGCGCGCAGAAAATCGGCAAACAGAGGATGGTAGCGAAACCAGCGCTGTTCGCCATCGATCGATGCCAGCAGGAGATTGCCGCGCACGATTTGCGCGATCATGTCGCCCTGTCAGCTCGTTCGAGAGCGGCATCACACATCTCGGCACAGAATTCGCCGAACACACTTGAGCGCAACAGAAAATCCCGCTGCTTCGGGGGGCAGCTGTCGAGGACCTCCTGGGCCAGATATTCCGCGACGCTGTCGGTCGACCCCGAGAAGCGCTGCAGCCAACCCCAGCCGCTTTTCCCCTTGGCATTGAACGCGATCACAGCCAGCTGCAGAGCAACGGGCCAGCCTTCAGTGCGTTGTTGCAGCGATTGAAGCACGGCCGGTACGTCCAGACTTTGACGTTCCAGATACGAGGCGGTTTCCTCCTTGGTGAAGCGTAGCTCCCGCTGATCGAGTTCCAGCAGCAGCCCGTGCGCGCGCAACCGACCCAATGCCAGCGCCGGCGCTGTACGGGAGCCGATGGTCACCCGGTGGTGGGGACCGAGATTGGTCAGCAGGCGCTGCAGGAAATCACGGACCTCCTGATCGGTCATCAGTTCCAGATCGTCGAGAAACAGGACGATCGCGACATCAGACAGCGAAATTCTATCGAGCAAATCTGCCGCGAGCCCCTGCGCGGTGGCGCGCTGCTGTGGGTTGGCGAGATCGGCTGGAAAGAATTGGGCAGCGCGACACGCATTGCCCCGATCAGCGATTGCAGAAACCGGCCGAGTTCGTTGTCGGCGCGATCCAACTAGAGCCAGACTGTGCTGATGTCCCGGGCCTGATACCGCTCGCGAAGCTTCTGCATCAGCGTAGTTTTGCCGAAACCCGCGGGCGCGCAGATCAGCGTCAGTGGAGCGTCACTTGACAGGATCCGGTCAATCAGCTGCGCGCGATCGACGGTCGTCTGCGGCGCGTTGGGCGGCAAAAAGCGGGTAGCTTGCAGTCCTTTTGCCGGGCTCGTCTGAGGCTGGATGCGCGGCATGGAGCGGTCTCATTGAAATCCGGTGCCGTGACGATCCGGATGCTGCGACCGCCTCCCAACCGTGTCAATGCCACAAAAACCACAGCAGCCGGGTTCCGGCCGGCTCGGCCCATGAGGCGCCATTCACGGGTCTCCGTGATTTTTCAGCCTCCGGGCCGGGGGTAAATCTGCGCCATCGGATACGGCAACACATGCCGGAGCGCACAAAGAGCCAGGAGGAGATCATGACGGAATTCAGCACAGCACCGACGCAGCAGCCCCTGACCGCCGTGATCGTGGGGACCGGATTTGGCGGAATTGGGATGGCCATCAAGCTGCGGCAGGCCGGGATCACCGACTTCGTGATGCTGGAAAAGTCCGACCAGATCGGTGGCACCTGGCGCGACAACACCTATCCAGGTGCGGCCTGCGACGTCCCGTCGCCGCTGTACTCGTTCTCGTTCGAGCAGGATTTTGACTGGCCGCGCTTTTATTCGGGCCAGCAGGACATTCACCGCTACCAGCAGCACTGCGTCACCAAGTACGACCTGATGCCGCACGTTCGCCCGAGCACCGAGGTGCGGCGCGCGGCGTTCGACGAGAGGCGCGGACTCTGGGAGATCGAAACCGCCCAAGGCGACACCCTTCTGGCACGCGCCTTGATCACTGCGACCGGCCAGCTCAACCGTCCGGCCTACCCGAAGATTCCAGGAATCGCCTCCTTCCGCGGCAGGATCTTCCATTCATCGCGCTGGGACCATGCGCACGAGCTGTCCGGCCGTCGCGTCGGTGTCGTCGGCACTGGGGCGAGCGCCATCCAGTTCATGGCGCATGTGGCTGAGCGGGCCGGCCAGGTAACGTTGTTTCAGCGCACCGCGCCTTACGTCCTGCCGAAGCCGGACCGCAAGATCACACGTGCGGAGCATTGGATGCACCGCAACATTCCGTTAGCGCGCAAACTGGTGCGCGGGACCGTCTACAGCGTGTTTGAGTCGCTGGGCGTCGGACTGCTGAAGTTCCGCCCCGTGCTGGCGCCGCTCAAAGCCGCGTGGGCCGCGCATCTGCGTCTCACCATCAAGGACCCGGCGCTGCGGGCCAAGTTGACCCCGGATTACCCAATCGGCTGCAAGCGCATCCTGTTCGACAACACCTACTATCGGGCGCTGGCCCATCCGAATGTGAACGTCGAGACCGGTGACATCAAGGGGATCGGCGAGAACTACGTGGTGACCGACGACGGGACCAAGCACGAGATCGACACCCTCATTCTGGGTACCGGCTTCGCCGCCTCGGGCTTCCTCGCCCCGATCGAGATCCGTGGACGCGGGAATCGGGAGCTGAGCGCCGCCTGGCGCGACGGCGCCGAAGCGTATCTCGGCATCACCGTCAGCGGTTTTCCGAACCTGTTTATGCTCTATGGACCGAACACCAACCTCGGCCACAACTCGATCGTGTACATGCTGGAAAGCCAAATCCAGTACGTCAAGGAAGCCATTGCCAATCTGCGCGCCGCGCCGGGAACCTCATTCGACGTGAAGACCGACGTTCAGAACAGCTTCAACGCCAAGCTGCAGCACGCCTTGCGCAACACGGTGTGGGCCGAGGGATGCAAGAGCTGGTACATCGCCGAGAGCGGCAAGATCGTCAATAACTGGTCCGGCTTCACATTCACCTATCGTCGTTTGACCAGCCGATTTGACATCGTCAACTACCAGGCCCTTGTCACGGTTAAGAACGCCATACGCTCGCGTGAGGACGAATTGCGCCATCCCGTGCCGCTGTATTCCGCCGCTGCCACGGCCTGACCGAAGTCGTTCCACGCAGCGATATCGAACGACGGGAGATCGTCATGCGTGAATCCATACTGGCCAAGCCTGCATCACTAACAGTCAGGAGGAGTGGTCGCGCCAAGGTCCGGTTTGCCCCCGCACGATCGGCGTGGTGCGGGCGGAGCGTCAATCATGTTCACCAACAGGATGGATAATGAGCCCACCTTCGAGAAACGGCGGAACGGCTGGTCTTTCCAGTACTCGCGGAAGTGGCACCAAGCGATCTAACAAGGGATCCGTCATGTTCAGAGCATCGCACGAACCAGCGAATGAATCTTCGATATTGAGGCCACCGCCGCCGGATCTCGACAGCTATCCGAAAGCACTCCGGCCGCAGCTTTTCACCCGTGTCCCGGTTGATCCAAGCGCCATTCTGAGGATTGGCTATGTCCGCGGCGGACTGTCGCCAAGGGTGTTGCGCTGCGTGCGTTGTCACATCGATGCCCACATCGATCAGCGGATCAGCATCGAAGCGCTGGCCAAGCTCGCCAATCTGTCCGTCTGCTATTTCGTCCGTGCCTTCAAACAATCGGTGGGCCTGACGCCGCACAATTACTTGATAGGGCGGCGGGTGGAGCGGACAATGGAACTGTTGTCAAGGACAGATCTTTCTCTTTCGGAAATCGCCCTGGCGGCAGGCTTTGCCGATCAAAGCCATTTTGCGCGGCGCTTTCGTCAGTACGTCGGCATGTCGCCGCGCGACTACCGTGCCTGCGAGATGGGGCCTTCGAGGAGGTGAACGAAGTCGTCATTAACGAGGAGCGTCGAGGCACCGGCGTGATTGATCGTATGGGCAACTATTCGGGCGAGAGGCGGACGTTGACCGTCTGCTGCACCGCCCCGCATCGGGATCGCAAAGAAGACCTCGAGGAAGCCGTTGCCTTCCGGTCGAGAGCGCCGACCGCATCGCCGGAGTTAACGCCGAGCTGCTCGGCGCTTTCCACCGCTGGACGAACGAGACGCCCAGCGAGATCCGGCGTGCATAAGTCCGGCCTACTACCTTTCCCGGGCGAGCGCTTCATTTTTGGCGAGAGATAATCGGAGTCAACGTGCATACGGCAGGTCAGGCACTTTTCCGCTTGCATTTTGGTCGGTTTTTGAAACGCGCGGTCGATTTGGTCAATTTCAGACAATTCGCCGACGCGTGGTCCTCGTAGACTAGCAAGGGAGCGCCCTTCCGATTTCACGACGCCTGGTCGTGGCGGGGGTCCACCCGACTGGATGGGCCAGATGGCGCTGACGTCGGGGGACGCCATGGCAAAGCTGTCGCGCAGGTCTTTGATCAAGGCATCCGGTCCCGTCGGCGCCGCATTAATGTCAGGGAGCTTCCCGTCGGCGGTGACGGCTGACGCGCAGGCGCAGCACGTCCATACGCATACCGCGGAGGCAATGGGCAGTCCGTCTGTGGCGAAAACGCCAAGCGGAGCCGGCAAACCAGGCGACGTGAAAACAGGCTACCTGTTCCTCAACTCGGAGGAAGCCGCATTCATTGAAGCCGCAGTCGCGCGACTGATCCCGGCCGACGACAAGTGGGGCGGCGCTATCGAGGCCGGCGTGCCCAACTTTATCGACAAGCAGCTGGGCGGCGCATGGGGCGCTGGCGAGCGGCTCTACCGAAGCGGTCCGTGGCAGCAGGGGACGGCGACGCAGGGGTACCAGCTGCCCTTGACGCCCGCCGAACTTTTCCGCACGGCGATGGCTGCAATCAACTCCGAACTCAAGGCCCGCTCGCCCTTTGCGCAGATGAGCGTCGCGGATCAGGAGGCCTATCTTCGCAGTCTCGAAGCAGGCGGCAAGGATCTCGGCGGCGTGCCGTCCAACGAGTTCTTTGTGACGCTATGGGAAATCACGCTGGAAGGCTTCTTCAGCGATCCTGTCTATGGCGGCAATCGCGACATGATGGCGTGGCGGATGATCGGTTTTCCTGGCGCCTATGCGTCCTATTACGATCTCGTCGACCGCCACGGCATGGACTTCCAGCACACGCCAACAAGCCTCGCCGAGGACGTGCACGGGCACGTTCACGTCCGCACCGAAATTCCCGCTCGCCTGCCCGAATAGAGGAGCGGTCCATGGCAGAACGTCTCAAACCCGTGGATGTCGTGACCGTGGGCGTCGGATTGACCGGCGCCATCATGGCAAAGGAGCTGGCAGCGGCCGGCCTGAAGGTCGTGGGACTCGAACGCGGGCCGCGCCGCGATACCTCCCCCGATTTTCAATCACCCACCATCCATGACGAGCTGCGCTTCGCGGTACGCAAGGCGCTGATGCAGGACAACGTCAAGGAGACGGTGAGCTTTCGCAATTCAGCCGACCAGACCGCGCTCCCCCTGCGCCGCTGGCAAGGCTTCCTGCCGGGAACAGGCACGGGCGGCGCAGCGGTCCATTGGAACGGGCAGACCTATCGCTTCCAGCCGGTCGATTTCATCTACAAGACCCATATCGAGCAGCGCTACGGCAAGACCTTCGTCGATCCCGAGGTCACAATCCAGGACTGGGGCGTCACTTACGACGAATTGGAACGCCACTACGACCGCTTCGAATATCTGTGCGGCACCAGCGGCAAGGCCGGCAATCTCAACGGCAAGATCCAGCCCGGAGGCAATCCGTTCGAAGGCCAGCGTTCGCGCGAATATCCAACGCCGCCGATGAAGGAGACCCAATACGGCGCGCTGTTCGGCAAGGGCGCCGAAAAGCTCGGCTACAAGCCATATCCGCAGCCCGCATCGACGCTGAGCCAGCCCTATACCAATCCGGAGGGCCTCACCCTTCAGCAATGCGTCTTCTGCGGCTTCTGTGAGCGGTTCGCCTGCGAGCATTATGCCAAGGCGAGCCCGCAAACGATCATCCTTCCGGCCGCGCTCAAGAATCCGAACTATGAGCTGCGGTCGAACTGCCAGGTGCTCCGTGTCAATCTCGACAGCACCGGCAGGAAGGCGACCGGCGTGACCTATGCCGATGGCGCCGGCCGCGAGTTCGAGCAGCCGGCGGAACTCGTGCTGATCACCGCCTTTGCGCTCAACAATGTGCGCCTGATGCTCCTTTCCGGGATCGGCAAGCCCTACGACCCGAGAACCGGCACCGGGACGGTCGGACGCAACTACGCCTACCAGACCGTCAGCAGCGTCACCGTGTTCTACGACGAGAACACCCGCATCAATCCCTTCATGGCATCGGGATCGAGCGGCACTGTCATCGACGAGTTCAGCGGCGACAATTTCGATCACGCCAAGCTTGGCTTCATCGGCGGCGCCTATGTCGGCGCCATCATGACCAACGGCCGCCCGATCGAGTTTCATCCGACGCCACCCGGCACGCCGCCCTGGGGCCTTGAATGGAAGAAGGCCGTCGCCCGCCACTACAACCACACGGTCGTGCTGACCGTGCACGGGATGTCGCATCCGACCCGCACAAACTACTGCGACCTCGACCCCACCTACAAGGACGCCTGGGGCATGCCCCTGCTGCGGTTGACCTTCGACTTCCCGGACAACGACATCCGCATGTCGAAATACGTCACGGACAAGACGGTCGAGATCGGCCAGGCCATGGGCGGCACGACCGTCGTGGGAGCGCCGCGCAAGGGGCCCTACACATCGACCATCTACCAGACAACGCATAATACGGGCGGTGCGGTGATGGGTAACGATCCCTCCACCAGCGCGGTCAACCGGTATCTGCAGTCTTGGGACGTGCCCAACGTCTTCGTGATCGGCGCATCCGCATTCCAGCACAACGGCACCTACAACCCAACCGACACCGTGGGCGCCCTCACCTATTGGGCCGTGGACGCGATCAAGAACCAATATCTCAAGGCGCCGGGGCCGCTGGTGCGCATATGATGCAGATCCGCGCTGTCAACCTCGCGACCTTCATTGCGATTGCCGCCGGCGCAACGCTTGCCGGCGTTCCGGGATCGGCGCAAGATGCGCGCCAGCCCGACCCGAGACACGGCGCCATCATTGCGGCGCAGGGTACGGCAAACGTGCCAGCCTGCGCCCAGTGCCACGCCTTCAATGGTGCATCGGACAGCAGCGGTGCCTTTCCGCGACTGACCGGCCAGCCCGTTGCGTATCTCACCGCGCAGATGCGTGATTTCGCATCCTCGTTGCGCGACAGCGCGATCATGTCGCCGATCGCAAAGGGGTTGTCGCCTGCCGACCGCGCGGATGTCGCCGCCTATTTTGCTGCCGCCGAAGGACCGTTCCCGGTGCTGGCCGGTGCCGACGCGGCCACCATCAAGCGGGGCGAGAAGATTGCGCGCGAAGGCGATGAGGCCAAGGGCCTTCAGGCCTGCAACAATTGCCACGGACCCGACGGCGCCGGCTTCCCGCCGCAAATCCCCTACCTCGCCGGGCAATATGGGGACTACATCAAGCTTGCGCTCAACATGTGGAAGTCGGGCTTTCGCAAGAACAGCCCGCACGCGATGAAGCAGGTCGCCGATCGGCTCGATGACCAGGACATCGCCGCGGTCGCCGCCTTCTACCAGCACATTCGCAACGACCCGGAAACGACTTCAGCTCGATAGAGGGATGTCATGGTTACTCGCGAGGAATCCGGTTCGACCGAGCACATTTCCGCACCGGTCGATAGCTCCGCGCTTGCCCGCGATCTGCAGGGAGGACCGCGCGGCGCGCTGTTTCTCGCCACCGCATCGGTGCTGTTCCTGCTGGCGGGTTGGTTGGCGTTTTACTTCCTGCTGTTTGTCCCACGAGGCCCCATTGGCTAATACGCAGCAAACCCCGCTCCCGCTGCCCGACGGTATCGTGCCGGCCGCAGTAGTCGCCAGAACCGAGAGACGCTGGCTGCTGGCGATGGTCAGCATGCTCGGCTTCATGATGGCCATCGTGGTCGGGAGCGGCATCGTCAACGCCATTCATCCGCCGAGCAATGTCGAGCCGATCGACCCGACCACATTGCACCTCGGCGGCGAATTTGCCGAAAGCAACCTCGGGGCCATACGAGAAGCGGACGGCTCGCTGACGGTCCGCATGGTTGCCGATCAATATGCGTTTGTGCCGGATTGCGTCGAGATCGCCGCAGATACCCCGATCAAGTTCCGCCTCACCAGCATCGACGTCGTCCACGGCTTCCTGCTACCGGCCACCAACGTGAACACCATGGTCGTCCCCGGTTTCGTGGCCGAGGTGCGCACCCGTTTCGAAAGACCCGGCGTCTATCGCATGCCCTGCAACGAGTTCTGCGGGCCTGGGCATCACGGGATGTGGGCCCGCGTCAACGTCGTTCCGAAAGAACAATTTGGTGCTTCGACTCCGGCAAGGAGAACGGCCTGTGCTCAACAGTAGACGGTTGGCCCTTTATCATTACTGGGTGGCATTTGCTGTGTTCATGCTGGCGGTCGTGCTGGGTGCATGGCAGATGCTCACCCGCAGCCCGCTGCCGGCCCCGTTTGCCAGCAGTAGCCTCTATTATGGTTCTGTCACGCTGCACGGCACGGCCATGGCCTATGTCGTGACCACCTTCTTCGCGATGGGATTCGGTTACGCAGTGACCGCCACCAGCCTCGATCGGCCGGTGCGCGGGGTTGCCGCGGCATGGATTGGATTCGGCATTTGCCTGATCGGCACGCTGATGGCGGTTGCCGCGGTACTCTCCGGACAGGCGTCGGTGCTCTACACCTTCTATCCGCCGCTGTTCGGCAGCACCTGGTACTATGCCGGAGCCTTTCTGCTTATCGGAGGCTCGATGATTTGGGTCGCTCTGATGGTCGTCAACATGGCGGCCTGGAAGCGCGACCATCCGGGACAGCCGGTTCCGCTACCGATGTTTGCGATCACCGCCACCGCTTTCTTGTGGGCGTGGGCCGCGAGCGGCGCGGAGTTGGAATTGGCCGGCGTGATCCTGCCCCGCGCCTTCGGCTTTACCAGCGGGATCGATGCTGGGCTGGCGCGAACGCTGTTCTCCATCACGTTGCATTCCATCGTGTATTTCTGGCTGATGCCGGCCTATATCGCCTTCTATACCCTGGTGCCCCAGGCCGCGGGCGGTCGCCTCTACAGTGATACGATGGGGCGGCTGACGTTCATCATGTTCCTGGTTTTCTCGGTTCCCGTCGGCGTCCATCACCTGTTCATGGACCCCGAGATCGGCTTGGGCTTCAAATATGTGCAGTCGTTCCTGACCTTTCTGATCGCGCTGCCGACGCTGCTGACGGTGTTCTCGGTCTGCGCGAGCCTGGAGATTGCCGGACGCAATCACGGCGGCCGTGGCCTTCTGGGATGGATTGCGGCACTGCCATGGCACGAGCCGATGGTACTCGCTGTCGGATTGTCCCTGCTGATGCTGGGACTGGGCGGCCTCGGCGGACTCATCAACATGGCCTACGACATGAACGCCATGATCCACAACACTGCGTGGATCCCGGCGCATTTCCACCTCATCTTCGGCGGGACGGTCGTGATCATGTACTTTGCGATCGCCTATGAGATGTGGCCGCGTATCACCGGCAAGCCGTTGCGATTCAAGCGCCTCGCCCGCTGGCAGCTCTGGCTTTGGTTCATCGGCATGATGGTCACCAGCCTCCCCTGGCACGTCACCGGCCTCATGGGCCAGCCGCGACGCGTCGCTTTCTTCGACTATACCGACCCGCTGCTGGCGCCGATGGCACCACTGGTCATCGCTTCGGTCATCGGCGCGGCCATTCTGTTGGCCTCGGCGGTCCTCCTCATTGTGATTCTCGTGCGCTCCCAGCTCGGCGAACGGGCGCTGGCGGAGCCGCTGCGCTATGCCCTTGCCGTCAATCCGCCTGTCCGCGTCCCGGCCGCTCTCAACGGGTTCGGCATTTGGAATGCGATCTTGCTGGTCTTCATGCTGGTCAACTACGGTTACCCGATCGCACAGTTCTTTTTCCTGAAGACGTCAGTTCCAATCTACGACGTCACGCAGGCGACAAGCTTTCCTGAGGGACGATGATGTCCAACACCGGCGCGCCTCGTCCCTTTCAACTCGCGTCCCGGACCGTTTGGACGATCATGATTGCCATCATGGTAATCTCGGCGGTGCTCGGCTTTGCCGTGCTGAGCCGCTACCAGCAGAATGCCGCAGCGCTGGGGCTCTGGGACGCGATCTGCCGTGGGCTTGGTATATCCACGGCTCGCGACACAGCCAGTCTTCCAAAAGCATCGGCCTCGTCGCCTACACGTCTGGCGTGGACCGCCGACACGCTCGCCGTAATACGGGCCGGCGATGCCAAGCATGGCGCGTTTGTCGCAGCCAACTGCGCCGCGTGCCATCAGAGTTCGCGTGAAAATCTCGGGCTTGTGATTCCCCGGCTCGATGGGATCGATGCGACCGCGATCTACAAACAGCTCGAGGATTACCGCACTGGTGCCAGGTCGTGGGGCGTGATGGGTGCCATCGCGACGGCGCTGACCAGAAAGGACTCGGCGGACGTTGCGGCTTACTATGCGACGCGCCCAGCCGGCCTGGGCCGGCGCCTCGTAAGCTTCTCCGAGCGCGAGTTCAACCAGACCGATCCCGCCCGCCGGCTGGCGTTCATCGGCGATCCCAAACGGGGAATTGCGCCCTGCGCCGCCTGCCATGGACCCGCCGGATACAAGCTGGGCGCGCCCGATCTCTACGGTCAGCGTTCCGGTTATATCGAACGGCAGTTGGCCGCCTTTGCGCAAAACACCCGCCGAAACGATATGTATGCCACGATGCGCATGGTCGCTCGACAGCTCACCGTCGATGAACGCAAGGCATTGGCTGCCTATTATGGCGGGCAGGATCAATCCGGGTCGATCGGCCCGATGTCACAACGCTGAATCGAGGTGAATACCGCGCGCCGCAATTCTGATCCCGGCGCGCATCATCGCGTCGGCGGAACGCAGCAAGGGCGTTCTCGAATCGGCAAGCGGCTTCGCGAAACCGGCGGTCACGTCAGCCAAATTCGTGCCGTATCATCCTGAAGAACTGCGCGGGGGCAGCCGCCATGATCGCCCAGCTTACCTTAATCGAACGGCAGTATGCGATCATGATCAGCGCGGCCGTGGCCGTCTGTGCGCCTCCTTAGGAGCGTTTAGGACAGTAGAGTTCCGGGCCGATGTCGACGACCTCGCCGAAATGATGGCCGACGTCGCTATTGAAGCCGATGAAGTCCCACTTCGCGCCGGCGCTTTGGCAAACAACGCCGGTGAAGCGCGCCGGCTACCACTCGGGATGTTTCGTGCTTGAGCGCACAAGGACCAATAGAAGCGACCTGGAATCAACTGTGTGACGTCAATCATGGAATCATTTGCGGATCCTCGCTCACGCCGCCGCGCGACGCTCGGCCGAGCGCAGACGCATGGGCTTGCCGCCCGGCGGGTTGCGCGGACCGTTTCCGTCTAGCGCGCGTAGCGCTTCCAGAATTTCATCGATATGAACAGGCGCCTTTAGTCCGTCCGGCGCGCCTAACGCTGGACAGGACGCGATCGCCGAGGCATCAGAGGCCCATGACGCGAGGACGGCGCGCTTCTCGGCCAGACTCAAATTCGGGTCAGCGACGACGTCGCGCGGATGCGAGAACACCGTGCCGGGGTGAAGAAGAGCATTGAAATCGAAGACGTTGTCGTGTGCGGGCGTCGTCCGCATGGCTAACCTCCCATCATAAGACGCATTAAGGTGGCCGCGCGGGAGAACCCGCGCGGCGGCGATCGAAACCAAGCCGCGGGTTGGTCAGGCGGCCTTGCCCTCGATCTGCTTGACCTGCCCGGCGCTTGCGCCCGCGATGGCGATGTGCCGCGGCTTCATGGCCTCGGGAATCTCGCGTTGAAGCTCGATGACCAACAGACCATTCTCGAAATGTGCGCCCTTGACCTCGACGTGGTCAGCCAGGGTGAACTGCCGCTTGAACGGGCGGGTCGACATTCCGCGATGCACAAAGGTCTTCTCGTCCTTCTCGGCCTTATGACCTTCCAACGTCAGGACATTCTGCGCCACCGTAAGGGCCACCTCGTCCGGTGTGAATCCGGCGAGCGCCACCGAGATTTGGAAGCGGTTCTCGTCGAGCCGCTCGATGTTATAGGGGGGATAGGTCTCTTCGGCGGTCCGCTGGACCTCATCGAGAACGTCAAACAGGCGGTCGAAGCCAATGGTCGACCTCCACAGAGGAGTCCAATCATACCTCATAGCCAAATCCTCCAAAGAGCAAGTTGGGTACGAGCTGGCACCGGACACCTTCCGGCGCCCGCCTTGATTTCGGGGCCCCGAAGGCGCCCCGGCCGTCATGACTGCGGCGACCCAAAAAATCTGCAACGAGCAAAAAAGTTTCAAGAGGGTGACGAAAAATTTTAGCGCCCTGACGGCGGTCTGGTTAAGCGTTGTCGTCGTGCAAGGTTACATCCGCTTTCGGAATGACGCGGCGCAGAAATCTGCCGCTGACAGTCGGGTCCGCGACGCCAGGGCGCGCGAGATCGCCGATGAGGGCGGCGCGCGAGACCTATCTCGAATGTCCGCATTGCGGTGGCGTCGACAGCCACAAGGCGGCGATGAACGAGCGCGGCCAGTACGTCGCACCCGGGCAGACCATCGATCGCAGCGGCCGGGTTTCCGGCGATCCACCGGATACGATGTCGGTGAGCTATTGGGTTTCGGGCCTCGCTTCGCCGTTCGTCTCGTTCGGTGATCGCATTCGCGTCTATCTCGAAGCCATCGCGCTTGGCGACGACGCGATGGTGCCGCAGGCGATCAATGCAGGTTTCATTCGCCCGGCGGGGCGAGGTGCCGGAATGGGCCGAGATCAAGGAGAAAGCGCGCCACGCCAAGTATCGGCGGGGTGAAATCCCCTTCCATCCTCTACGTCATTCGCGGCTGGAGCGCCCGCGCCACGTCATGGCTGATCGATTTGGGGTATTTCGGATCGCAGCGCTCCGCTGCGCTCGATGACCGCTCGGGGGCAGACTCGGAAAACCTCGTGTCGAACATAACGAGTCCGCTTTACCCCAAATAGCCGACATAAGAGTTGACGTTGCAAAGGTCTGCGTCGGGCCAACAGCCGACATCACGCCCGTAGTGCCCGGACAATTGGGCGATGACTGCAGCGCGATTATTCTCCATACCTCGGATCCGCTGTGTGGTATCATCTTAAAATTGAAGATACAGGCCTCAGCCCTTGGAGCTGGTATGAGGCGGCAGAATTTCATCAGCCTTCTTGTTGGCCGTGCGGCGGTGCGGCTGCTCGCCGCGCGTGCGCAGCGTCGCTCGCTGTTGGTCAAATATGTGGTCACGCTGTTCGTAGCGGCGGTGGTGCCCCTCGTACTTGGTGCCGTCAGCGAAGCGTGGTTCGGCTATCGTGATCAGCGCGTCCACCTGAGCGAGCTGCTTTTGGCGGAGGCACGGTCGGCCGCCGACCGCATTCAGAACTTCGTCGACAGCATTCGCGACCAACTCGGCTTTGTCGTGCAGCTTCCCTGGATCGACGGCGACGACGAGCAACATCGGATCGATGCGCTGCGCGTGCTGCGGCAGGTGCCCGCGGTCGCCTCGATCACGCTGGTCGACCAAACCGGCATCGAACGTGCCTTCGTCTCCCGATTGAGCCCGAATAGGATCGGGCGCGGTGCTGATATGTCGGCGGACCCGGCGGTGCTCGGCGTCCGCGCCAACGCCAACAAGGTCTGGCACGGTCCGGTCCGATATCTGCGCGATTCCGAGCCTTACATGACAATGGCCGTTGCAGGAAATCGAGCGGCGGCCGGAATCGCCATCGCCGACATCAATCTGAAGCTGATCTGGGATGTGATCGCGGCCATCAAGATCGGCGAAACCGGCTATGCCTTCGTGGTCGATGATTCCGGTCGCTTGATCGCCCACCCGGATATCAGCCTCGTGCTGCAGGGAGATATCGCGACGAGCGGCTACAGGCGGCTCAGATCGGCGATCGCTGGCGTGAACGGATCGGCGGTGACCACGGACGATGCCGAAGGCAACAGCGTCGTCGCCATCTCGGCGCGCACCGCCGACGTCGGATGGACTGTGGTCGCGCTGCAGCCGGTCAAGGAAGCGCTGGCGCCAATCCGCGCCGCGCTGTGGCGTTCCCTCGTGCTGATCGGAATCGGAGTTCTCCTCGCCTTCGCGCTCGCCTACTGGCTGGCGCGGCGGATGTCGGGACCGATCAAGCAACTCGAGGAGGGCGTGCAGCGCGTCGGCGCCGGACAGTTCGATCATCGCATCACCATTTCGAGCGGCGACGAACTGGAACAGTTGGCAAGCCGTTTCAACGAGATGGCGCAAGAGCTCGCCGTCTCGAGAGAGAAGTCCGAGCGCATCAATCGGTTGAAGCGGTTTCTCGCGCCCCAGGTAGCAGAGCTAGTCGAACATTCCGGCGACGAAGGACTCCTGGACGGACAACGGCGCGAGGTGGTCGCGATCTTCGGCGATCTGCGCGGCTTCACAGCTTTTTCCGCGCGTGCCGAACCCGACGTCATCATGACTGTGCTCGGCGAATATTACGAGGCGCTCGGAGCGGTCATCACGCGCCATGAAGCCACCCTGACCCGCTTCACGGGCGACGGAGTGATGGTGCTCGTCAATGCGCCAGTCATGTGCGCCGATCCCGCGCTACGCGGTCTTCGGCTTGCGATCGACATGCAGGCGGCGGTTCAATCGCCTATCGTCCGCTGGCGCGCAAATGGGCATGTGATCGGCTTCGGAGTGGGCCTCGCGATGGGTCCGGCGACCGTCGGCACCGTCGGTTATGAAGGCCGGATGGACTACACCGCGATCGGAAGCGTCGTCAATCTGGCATCGCGGCTCTGTGCCTTGGCGATCGATGCACAGATCCTGGTAGATCCGATTGCCGCCGAAGGAGTGAAGAGCCACATCGCGCTGACGTCCCTGGGCGAGCGACCCATCAAGGGCTATGAATATCCGTTACCGGTTTTTGCAGTCTCGCCCGGATCTACTGTCGTTCATCATCGTACCGATGCCGCCTGACGCTACCAAAGCGGCGGGAAACGGAAAGATCGCCGGTCGATCGCGTCGTCGGCGCGCACAGTCGCCGCATGTCTTAAGGAGCGTGTGCAATGGCCTGGCATTTTATTCGATCACTTCGTCGGCGCGAATGAGCAACGAGGGCGGCACAGTAAGACCGAGTGCTTTGGCAGTCTTCATATTGATCACCAGGTCGAATTTGGTCGGCCTCTCTACCGGCAAGTCAGACGGTTTGGCGCCTTTGAGTATCTTGTTCACGTAGTCGCCAGCACGGCGAAACAGATCGCCCGTATCGGCCCCATATACCGACAATCCGCCATTGGCAAAATGTCGGAACAAATAGTTTGCCGGCAGATGATACTTCGCCGCAAGCGCGATAATTCGCGGAGCCTGGACATAGGTGAGAGGATCGCCAAAATCAATTATCCCATCGGCGTGTTGAGCAGCGGCCGAAGCAAAGGCGACGTCGAGTTCGTCGGCCGTGGTCGCCTCAACCGTCAGCAGAGCTATACCAAGCTTCCGAGCCATGCGAGGAATCTCTTCTGCGAAGTACAGTCTGTGCATTGGGTTGTCGGGATTGACTAAGAGCGCGATTTTGGAGGCGCCGGGAACGAGTTCTCGGAGGATTTCGAGACGTTTCGCAACGAAGTCATCGGGTACCATGGTCGCAAGGCCCGTTATGTTGCCGCCTGGTCGCGACAGGCTTTGCACGAGGCCGAGCCCCACGGGATCGGCCACTGCCACGAATACAATTGGAATGGTTCCGGTAGCCGATTTCAGGGCTACGGCTGCTTTCGGTCCCGGAGCGATGAGGACATCCGGATGGAGAGCAATCAGTTCGGCGACGGAAGCTGACAGGCGATCCGGAGGGTGGGAAAAGCGATACTCGATAGTCAGGTTTTTTCCATCTATCCAGCCGTGGTTTCGTAGTCCGTCAAGAAACACGCGCTCGGCTTGATTAAGAGCCTGCCCGCTCCCATCACCCACGGCAAGAAAGCCAATTCGACGGCGAGCCGCCTGCGCCAGCGAACGCCACGGCAAAACGAGCAGCGCCACAGTTCCCGCCATGAACTCACACCGCTTCATTCGATCCACTTAGCAGCCTGAGGCCGACGGGCGCAGTGTATCACGTCCCGATGGTCGTCGCATTCAGTGCGGCGGCAAATACGAGACGTGGCGCAGGCCGGCTTTGGGTCATTCGCGTCGATTTGCCAACATCTCCGCCGCGTCCGATTTGGACGCGAGTGCAGTCGTGCCAGATACCATTGCGATCTTCGCCTTCGGGCCAGAAGCGGACCGTCGTGCCTGGTATGAATGCTGGGCGCTGGCATAACGCCTCAGCGTCGAGTACCTCTGGACGCGCCGATCCCAAAACCAGGAATCACCGTCGTGCGCACACTATCCCCCTCAACCATCCATCCCCCTTTGGCGCGATATAGCCACGGGTATTCCGTGCCAGCGGGCCAC
>NZ_JAQMIL010000115.1:0-17747 GCF_029990105.1 Bradyrhizobium sp. Arg237L
ACCCCCGTGCTTTTTGTTGCACGGGACCCACGGGTGCAACCGGCACCCGGCTTTCCCTGCGCCCTCTGATAGGGAGGAGGGTGGAAAGTGAAGCAAAGCTCGGGCGTAACGCGCCGCGAGAATGCGAACTCACATTCTCTCACCAACTCCACCGTCATGCCCCGCGAAGGCGGGCATCCAGTAACCGGCGGCCTCTCGATTCAAGCACTGCCGTCTCTGGGATACTGGATCGTCCGGTCAAGCCGGACGATGACAGCGGAGAGCTGTTTGACAATTGAATCAGAAACCCTCCACGTCGTCCCGTCTTTCGACAGGACGACGTCCCAGGTCGTCATTGTGAGCGCCAGCGACTTGTCCGCCGTAGCTCAACGAGCGAAGGCGGAAGCAATCCATCGCGCCGATCGTGGAGATGTGGATTGCTTCGTGCTAGCTCAGGCTGCGCGCGGAAGGATCGAGAATGGCGATGCCCGCATAGCCGGCGATGAGCGCGTAGCCGGTCTGGTTCGGATGCAATGGATCGTTCATCGCGGATGAATTCCAGGGTCCCGCCAAAGAGTCCCCAAATGTCGATAAACGGCACATTGGCGGCGTAAGCGAGCGATTTCATATTGGCAACATAGGCTGCCTGCGTCGGGTAAGACGCAAAGACGCCCGCCTCGGACGGAGCCCCGCTCATCAGGATCACGTCGCAGTTCACCGATTTCAGCGCATTGATCACCGTCGTCATGTTCGAGGTGACCGTCGAAAGCGGAATGCGATCGTCCCAATCGTTGATGATGCCGGCCTGGAATATCACCAGGTTCGGTGCTATCGCCGCGACGGCCGGCAATGTATTCCATGGGTGGCTGTCGACCACGAAATCAGCGCTGCCCCAGCGGCAGCCGCCAAGATTGTAGACGGACACTTCCCTGATTGCCGAGTTGAAGCATCTCAGCCCGGTCAAATAGACGTCTTTTGAATCGGTCGTCTTCCGGAGATTGATGGTGTGGTGACCGGGCGTACAGGTCGCCGTCGCCTTCATGAACGCGTTGGCGCCTGCGCAATCGACCGCGGCCAGCGGTGATGCTCCATCGACATCGATCGTGAAACGTCCGCTTTCGGGCGAGCGGGCGTACCAGACTTCAATGGTGTCTATCGGGTTTGTCGGGGAGAAGGACTGCGAAATCGCACTCGGGTGGCCGTGAAAAGATCCTCCGCAGAGCGTTCCGGAAGCCCTTATGTTACTGATCGCCCAACCGGTGCGATGAAGCCGCGCATCGAAGGCATGAACGTCGCCGGCAGCGGCGCTAACGTTGTTGTCACCCCATACGCTTGACCAGCTTCCGTTCGGGATCAGTCTTGCCAATTGCGTTGGCCACGATTTGCTCTTGGCGTTGGAGGCGAGTTCATTGCTGGCGGCACCCTGGCCGGCGACCGTTGAATCGCCGAGGCACCCGATGATCGCATTGGCTTCCCCGCGCTGCTGCGCCGCCGATGCTCTCTGCCAATTGGGGAGGTTAGAGCCGGTAAAATTGTAAAAGCCGGTGGGCAGCGGATTGCCGAGGGGCAGTACCTCGCCATAGGCCGGCGTCAGCAGACTACTCTGCCTCGAAAGTTGCATATAGGCCGCCAGCGCCGCAGCGCCTGCAATGAACTCGCGTCGCCGCATCAATGGCTTCCCCGCGCAATCGCCGGGGCTTTCATCAAGAACGCGCGTAGCTTGCCCATTGCCATTCCTGCGTTTGTAGGCGAATGAAAGACACTGCTATACTTGTTCCGTAAATCTACGGACGTGGTCTGTCGTAGTTGCCTATGGTCGATCTGGGAATTTAGCCTTGGCTTGACCGAGCCAAGCTAAAGCATTTGAAACAATGTCTTCAATCGCTTTCTTCAGCGACCTGGATGGTTCCTCGCGCTCCGCTGCGATCGTCGGTTCGGATGCAGCCCGGAGCGTTGCCTGATGCAGCTCGATGTTCCCGCCGTATTGAGCTCCAATCGTGCGAGCCGGTCGCCCGGTGGCACTGCCACAAGAGCGCCGCTCAGGGTTGCAGCGCCGCTGTGGCTGTTCTTGCTATCCATAGGCATGATTGTTGCGGTTTGGTGCTGGTTGGCGATGCCGGTCTCATTGGGACATGCGCCTGTCGATCTCGCGAAAAAACTGGATTGTGTTTCCTACGCGCCATTCCGCGGCCACCAGACGCCGTGGAATTCCTCCGTCATCATCAGCCCGGACCAGATCGCGGAAGACATCGCCGATCTTGCCAAGATCACCAACTGCATCCGCATCTACTCCGTAGAGAACGGTTTGGACAAGGTGCCGGAGCTCGCGTCAAAGGTCGGGCTGAAGGTGATCCTCGGCGTCTGGATCGGACGTGATCGTCTGAAGAACGCCAGCCTCATCGAAACTGCGGTGTCGCTGGCCAACCAATTCACTGACGTGGTCACCGCCGTCATCGTCGGCAACGAGGTGCTGCTTCGGGGTGAACTGCCCGAGGCGGGCCTTCGCGAAGCCATCCGCTCCGCCAAAGGCCGCGTCAGCGTCCCCGTGAGCTACGCCGACACCTGGGACTTCTGGCTGCGCTACCCGGAGCTCGGCCATGAGGTCGATTTCGTGACGATCCACGTCCTGCCCTATTGGGAAGACGTTCCGCCCCGCGCCGAGCACGCACCCCAGCATGTGCTCGACGCACGCAACAAGGTCGCTCTCGCATTTCCCGGAAAGGAGATCTTCATCGGCGAGGCCGGCTGGCCGAGCCGAGGACGCATGCGCGACGGCGCGCTGCCATCGCGCATCAATCAGGCGCGCTTCACCTTCGACCTCCTCGACAAGGCTAGTCGGGAGAACGTTCGTGTCAATTTGTTCGAAGCGTATGACGAGCCATGGAAGCGCCAGTGGGAAGGGACGGTGGGCGCTCATTGGGGGTGGCTCGATGGAGCAAGCCGGCGGCTGAAATATTCACCCGGAGCCGCCGTCAGCAACTATCCGTTCTGGAAGCTGCAGCTCGGCGCTGGACTGGCTTTCAGCATTGCCGTGTTCGTCACGGCGTTGTTGGCGCGCTTGCGCTCGGCTGCGCCAACGGCATTGCCGCGGTGGCTTGCGGTGGCGGCATCCGCCACCGTCGGCGGAATCCTGCTCGGTATGAGCGTCGAGAATGCGCTCTACGAAAGCTACGGCTTTGCCGGATTGATGCGGCAAGGATCGCTGTTGATCGCAGCAACGGTTCTGCCGCTCCTGTGCATGAACGCCTTGATGTCGGGCCGCGCGCTCCCAGCGTTTGCGGAATTGATCGGACCACGTGAGATGCGAGCGCGATCCTTGCCGGCACTGCTTCTCGGCGCGGTGCTTTTCGTCACCGCCCTGGCCGCAACGGAAAGTGCACTGGGCCTCATGTTCGACCCGCGGTCGCGCGACTTCCCGTTTGCCAGCTTGACCATGGCGGCGGTGCCGATCCTGGTGGTGACGCTGCTGAACCGTCGAAAGCCGGAAGTCTGCGCAACGTCCGAGTCGGTATTCGCGGGCCTGTTCGCGGCCGCCGCGGTCTACCTCCTGCTGAATGAAGGCTTTCAAAACTGGCAGTCGTTGTGGACCGCGGCCGCGTTGTTCCTGCTTGGCGCCGCGCTGTGGTCGTCGCGCGACCGGTGAAATTTCTGGAGTACGTCGATGTCGCTGGATGGACTTTCACGGCGTCATTTCGCAACGCTCGCCGGAGGGGCAGCGCTCGGATTGTCGGCCGCGCCGGTCCATCCGGCCGATGCTGGCAGGTCGCAGGAGGTCAGAGCCGCCGCTGAAAATTCGCTGGCCGGATTTCCGGTCGACTTCCGTTGGGGCACGGCGACCTCGGCCTATCAGATCGAAGGAGCCGTCAACGAAGACGGACGTGGGCCCGCGATCTGGGATGGTTTTGCCCGCACGCCAGGGACCATCATCGATAACAGCAATGCGGATGTCGCGGATGATCATTATCGCCTGTACCGCGACGACGTCCAGTTGATGAAGGCGCTGGGAGCCACGGCGTATCGTTTCTCGATCGCCTGGCCGCGTATCTTCCCGGATGGATCGGGCACGCCAAATCCGAAAGGCCTGGACTTCTACGATCGGTTGATCGACGAACTCCTGGCAAACGACATAGAGCCGTTTGCCACGCTCTATCATTGGGATCTGCCCCAGGCGTTGCAGGACCGTTTCGGCGGCTGGATGTCTCGCGACACCGCGAAGGCCTTTGCGGACTACGCGGCTTATGTCGCCGAGCGCTTGACCGATCGCGTCAGCCACATCTTCACCATCAACGAATGTTCGAGGCTCGTTCATCTCGGCCACGGCCTTGGGATCGACGCCCCGGGTTTGAAACTGCCGCAAGCCGAGTTGAATCAGGTCCGTCACAACGTCGCGCTGGGCCATGGCCTTTCGGTGCAGGCGATCCGTGCGCGTGGCCGGCCGGGAACCAAGGTCGGGCCCGCGGAGAATCTGGTCGTCTGCATACCGGCGATCGACACACCCGCGAACGTGCGCGCCGCAGAAATTGCGACACGCGAACTCAACGGCGGCTATCTGACCGTGATACTCGAGGGACAGTACATCGACGGCTTTCTGGCTCAGGCCGGAAAGGATGCTCCAAAATACACGACTGAAGATCTCCGCATCATCTCGTCGCCGATCGATTTTCTGGGGCTGAACATCTACAAGCCCGACCATTACGTGCTGGCCGCCGATAATGAGCGCGGCTTCACCTTGGCGCCGTTTCCAGCATCATTCCCTCACATGGATGCGGATTGGCTCCGGTTCGGACCCGAGGCGATGTACTGGGCGCCGCGTCACGCGGCGAAGCTGTGGGGCGTGCGGTCGATCTATATCACCGAGAACGGGACGTCGTCGGCGGACGAACCCGACGCGGACGGCAATGTCTACGACCTCGATCGGGTGATGTATCTCCGGAATTATCTGCAGCAACTGCAGCGCGCGACGTCGCAGGGAGTGCCCGTGGCCGGCTACTTCCTGTGGAGCCTGATCGACAATTTCGAATGGGCGGACGGCTATCAGAAAAGGTTCGGGATCTATCGGGTCGACTTCAAGACGCAACACCGTACGCCGAAACTGAGCGCGTCGTTCTACCGTGAGGTCATCAAGCAAAACTCAGTGGTCTGATACGCCGGTCAGACGGGCGCACCTAAATGCTTTCCGCTGAAGTCAGCGGCCCAGATGATGCCGGCCCATCTGGATAAGGCTGGCGCGGCAGGCGAAGTGGTAAATGATGCCGATGAGATATGCCAACATGATCGAACTCCGCTGTTGATCATGGAGGGGTATGTTGACCCCTTATTCTTTCAGGAGATTTTCGCGGCGTCGCGAAAATGGTTTCGTGGCGGTCATAGTGGATTTCGTCGGGCGACGAAGCACGAAACCGAGTCACGCGCGCGTGACGGATACCGCCGTCATTTGGTGAGGGCTACTGTCCTTCTCCGCGGCGTCCGCCGATTCAGAACATTTCGAAATATTCGCGATGCTCCCAGTCGGACACTTCGGCCTGGAAACGCTCGATCTCGGCGTTCTTGATATGCACGTAGTAATCGACGAACTCCGCGCCCAACGCTTGGCGGAAGAACGGATCGTCGCTCAGCGCGAACACCGCCTCGCGCAGGCTCTTCGGCAATAGCGCCGCTTTGGTCTCATAGGGCGTGTCGGCCGACGGCCCGGGATCGAGCTTGCGGTCGATGCCGTCGAGTCCCGACAGAATCTGCGAGGCCATGTAGAGATAAGGATTGGCGGCCGGCTCCCCGATCCGGTTCTCCACCCGTGTCGCCGGATCGCCCGCGCCGCCGAGCACGCGGATCATCACGCCGCGATTATCGCGGCCCCAGATGGCACGGTCCGGTGCTAGCGAATAGGAACGGTAGCGCTTGTAGCCGTTGATGGTCGGCGTCGTGAACACGGTGGAGGCGCGGGCATGCTGCAACAGCCCGGCGAGGTAGCAGGACCCGAACGGGCTCAAGGCCTGGTCGGTCTCCTTCGCCATGAACGCATTCTCGCCGCTTGTGCGGGACACCAGCGACTGATGCAGGTGCCAGCCAGACGCAAAGACGTTGGGCAGTTTCGGCCGGCACATGAAGGTCGCGTGATAGCCATGCCGCCGCGCGATCTGCTTCACCGCGGCTCGGAACAGCACCATGGTGTCGGCGGGTTCGATGCCTGCGGTCGGCTGGAAAGTGAATTCGCACTGGCTCGGGCCGAACTCGACCTCGACCGAGCGCAGCGGCAGGCCGAGCGCGAGCACGTCGCGGCGGATGATCTCCAGCGCCGGCTCCATCTGGTCGTAACGCTGCTCGGTCAGGTATTGATAGCCGTGCGAGAGCAGGCTGACCGAGGGCGGCCGGCCCGGCTGGCCCGAGTCCTCCGGCGCCATATGCGCGTCGTCGAGCTTGAAGAGGTGGAATTCGACCTCGAGACCCGCAACGAAATCATAGCCGCGCGCGCCGAGCTGATCGAGCACCCTGCGATAGAGGCTGCGCGTCGCGAAAGGCACCGGACGGCCGTCATTGAAATAGATGTCGCAGAGCAGCCAGCCTGTCGTGGGTGCCCATGGCAGCACGCGGAACGTGGTGGGATCGGCCACCATCAGCACGTCGGCGGCGCCCTCCATCTCCTTCATGCCGAAGCCGCCGCCGGTGGTAAACACCGGGAACACCGTCTTGTGCGAGGTGTCCTTGGCCAGCATGGTCGTGGTGATCGAGCAGCCGCTTTCCAGCGCGCGCACCGCTTCGCTTGCGATCAGCGTCTTGCCGCGCAGGATGCCGTGCTGGTCCGGCAACGACAGCCTGATGACTTCGAGGTTCTTCTCTTCGACGATGCGGCGGACCCGCACCGCCGCCTCCTTCTGCTCATCCGACCACAGGCCGTGACGCTCAACAAAGCTCAACGCGCCGTTCCTTTGCATTGGTCGTCATTGCGAGCCACCGGGTCGGCGCGAAGCGCCGCCCGATGACAGGCCGCGCGAAGCAATCCATCCATCCACGCGCGCGGAGGCAATGGATTGCTTCGCTTGGCTCGCAATGACGGGGAAAGCAACATCATTCGGCCGCCGAGAGATGCTGCACCTTGCCGGCGATCTCGCTCGGCACCGGCGCGGCCCACGGTGCACCGCGGCGCCGCTTGACGTCGACTTCCATCCAGTAGAGCTCCCAGCCCTGGGTCGGCCCTATGCCGTCCATGGTCGCGGGCCCCTGGATGCTGCGGGACGTCGCCTCGTCGAGGAACAGCATCGGCTTCTCGCCGCCGGACACCTTTTCGATCTCCTGCCGCAGCAGCCGGCGATACTGCACGATCGCCTTGTCGCTCTGGCCGAGATGCTCCTTGGTACGGTCCTGGATCGGGCCCATCGATTCCACCGCCCACTGGTCGTGGACGTTGATGTCGTTGCCCATGCCGGTATAAGTCGCGGTCATCTGCTCGTGCGGATCGAAGCCGTAATCGTTCGACCTGTTCTTGCGCGAGATGTAGTCGGGCAGCTCATAGAGCTCGAGCCGCTGGTCGCGCATTTTCTTCTTGTCGACCGGCGCCGCGTAGCTGGTGAAGATCGCGTACCAATAGCAGTTCTCGTCATCGACAGGCACATGCCACTGCGTGATCGTCATCTCCGTACTCATCGGGATGACGAAGCCGTGCGGGAAAAGCTGGTTGGTCACGCGAACATGCGTGCGCTCGTCGTCGAGTTCGCGCAGCGCGATCAACCGCAGGCCATATTCGGTGTGCTCGACATTGATGATGGGACGGTCATATTCGCGCAGGATCCTGGTCATCGGCATGTCGGATCCCGCGGAAGCGCCGCGGAACTGTTTGCCGTAGGCAGTCGAGGTGTCCTCGTCTTCGAAGAAGCGGTGCAGATAGGAGGCGTGCGAGGGATCGATGCCGACTTCGAGCGCCTGCAGCCAGTTGCAGTTCATGTGGCCCTTGAATGCGAAGGTGTGGCTGCCGGGCGCCACGAAGCAGTCGATCTCCGGAAAGGCGGGCGGGCTGCCTTCGCCGAGATAGGCCCAGAGGATGCCGCTCTTCTCGACCACGGGATAGGAGCGCTGCCGGATGCCTTTGCAGAGCTGCGAGCTCCTCGGCTCGGCCGGCGTCTCGAGGCATTGGCCGGTGACGTCGAACAGCCAGCCGTGGAAGGCGCAGCGCAGCCCGCCATGTTCGAGCCGGCCGAAGGCGAGGTCGGCGCCGCGATGCGCGCAGTGGCGGTCGATCAGGCCGTAGCGGCCTTGCTCGTCGCGAAACAGCACGAGGTTTTCGCCAAGCAGCCTGACCGGACGCACCGGCCGCGGCCCCTCGAGCTCGTCCACCAGCGCCGCTGGCTGCCAGTACATTCGCATCAATTTCCCGCACGGATCCTTCGGCCCGGTGCGGGTGATCAGGTCGTTCTGCTCCTGACTCATCATGGCGGCGGTCCTCCCCGGGCGCTCAGATTTGTTCGCCTATTGAACGAATGGGCGAATTATGCCATGGCTTAATCGAGCGGCAAGCACAATTTTTGATCGTGCCGCCAGGACGGACCCATGCCGAAGCTGAAGCGTGAGGATCGCGAAGAGCGCGCCACCGATTTCGTCGAGAGCCTCGACCGTGGCCTGCGGCTGCTGCAGATCTTCGGCACCATCACCGGACCTGCGTCGCTGAGCGATCTGGCGCGCGCCGCCGACCTGCCGCGTGCCACGGCACGGCGCATCCTGTTCACGCTTGAACGCGGCGGGTTCGTCGCGACCGATGGCAAGCTGTTCACGCTCACGGCGCATGTGCTGACGCTTGCAGGATCGTACCTGCGTTCGAACCAGGTGATCGCGGTGCTGCAGCCGGTGCTCGATCGCATCGCGAGCGCGGCGCAGGAGATCAGTTCGCTCGCGCTGCTCGATGGCGACGAGGTCGTGTTCGTCGCGCGCGGCAGCCCGGCGAGGATGTTCTCCAGCGGTCTCGATATCGGCTACCGCCTGCCGGCCTTCTGCACGTCGGTCGGCCGCGCCATGCTCGGTCGCTTCACCGATGATGAATTGGCAACGAGACTAAAGGCAATGCGCCGCGAGGCGCTGACGCCGCAGACGGTGACCGATCCGAAGCGGCTGCTCGCCGCCATCATCGCCGATCGGCAAAAGGGTTACTCGCTGGTGGACCGCGAAGCCGAGCCGCATTTCCGCTCGATCTCGGTGCCGGTCCGCCGGTACGACGACACCATCGTCGCCGCCATCAATATGGGCGCCCATGTCGATCGCGTGCCGACGGAAGAATTGATCGAACGCTTCCTGCCGCTGCTGCGAGAGGGAGCGGAGGATGTGAAGAGCAGGCTGCTCTGACGCGTGTAGCCGGGATGAAGCGAAGCGTAATCCGGGGTGTTTCGCGGGCGGATGGAGTTTTCCCGGGTTGCGCTGCGCTCCACCCGGGCTACGCGGTCGTCGCGTTGCAGGCTACATCGCCACGCTGCGCAATCCAAAACTGCGCGCCTGATTCTGCAGCACCGGCGTCACAGCTTCGATCAGCCGCGCGGCGGCGGCATCGACGGACAGGCCGGCGGTATCCACCACGGCCGACGCACGCGAATAAAGCGGCTCGCGGCTGACCAGGATGTTGCGCAGCTCCGCCATCGCGGAGCGATCGTCAGCCATCGGCCGCAGGTCGCCTTGCCGGCGCACCCGCGCCATGTGCTCTTCTGGCTCGGCCTTGAGCCAGATCGTGTAGAACGACGACAGGATCAGGTCGAAGGTGAGGGGCTCGGAGACGATGCCGCCGCCGGTCGCGAGCACCATCAATTCGTTCCGCGCCAGCAATTGCTTCAGCGCGACCTGCTCCATGCGCCGGAAACCTTCCTGGCCGTAGAGCGCGATGATCTCGGCGACGGAGAGGCCATTCTCGCGCTCGACTTCCTTGTTGAGTTCGACAAAGCTCCAGCCGATCCGTTTCGCCAGCATCCTGCCGAGCGTGGATTTGCCGGCGCCGCGCAGCCCGATCAGGGCAATGCCTGAGAACGAGGAGCGCCGCGGCGCGGATGCGCTGCCGCCGGCGAGGATGTCCTTGGTATGAGCGATCTGCTCAGGCGTCGCCTTGCGCAGGAGATCGCGGATCACGGCCCAGTCCGGCGCCGGCTCAGCGGAGGGGATCAGGTCTTCCAGATGCGCCCCCATCGCGTGCGACACCCGGCGCAGCAGCACGATCGAGACATTGCCCTTGCCGCTTTCGAGCTGCGCGATATAGCGCTCCGAAATTCCCGAAACCTTGGCGAGCACTTTCCGCGACATGCCGCGCAGCGCGCGCATCGTGCGCACGCGCTGGCCGAGCTGTTCGAGGAAATCGGTTTCGGGATCGGGCTTTTCGGTCATATCCCCCACGCACGGAGAAGTCAGGAAGGATAGTGCCGACCAGGATTGACAGCAAGCCGCTCCGGTGGCTTTCTATGAATTATAATTCTTAAATCTGGGGAGAGACGTGGTGGCGTGCTTTGGCGTAGGGAGCAGGGCATGAGCGGCACCTCCTACAACGCGGTGACCTGGCTATTGGACCGCAACGTCGATGAGGGCCGCGGCGACAAGCTCGTCTTCGACGACACCGTCTCGCAACTCAGCTACGGCGAGCTGCAGCGGCAGACACGCCGTCTTGGCAATCTGCTGCGTCGTCTCGGCGTCCGCCGCGAGGAGCGCGTGGCGATGATCATGCTCGACACGGTCGATTTCCCGATCGTGTTTCTGGGCGCGATCCGCGCCGGCGTGGTGCCGGTGCCGCTGAACACACTGCTCACCGCCGATCAATACGCCTATGTGCTCGCCGACTGCCGCGCGCGAGTGCTGTTCATCTCCGAAGCGCTGCTGCCGGTGGTGAAGGACATCGTCGGGCGGATGCCTGACCTCGAGCATGTTGTCGTCTCCGGCAATGACGCGCACGGCCACAAGACATTTTCCGACGAGCTGGCGCGCGAGGACGATGACTTCACGACCGCCGCGACCCATCCCGACGAGCCCGCATTCTGGCTCTATTCCTCGGGCTCGACCGGCATGCCCAAGGGCGTGCGCCACCTGCATTCCAACCTCGCCGCCACGGCGGAGACGTACGCCAGGCAGGTGCTCGGCATCCAGGAGAACGACGTCGGGCTATCAGCGGCAAAGCTGTTCTTTGCTTACGGCCTCGGCAACGCGCTCACCTTCCCGATGTCGGTCGGAGCCACCACGATCCTCAATTCCGAGCGGCCGACACCCGCGGTGATGTTTGCGCTGATGAACAAATATCATCCGACCATCTTCTACGGCGTGCCGACGCTGTTCGCGTCGATGCTGAACGATGAAGCGTCGAAGACGACGCCCGCGGGGAAACGGCTGCGCATCTGCACCTCCGCCGGCGAGGCGCTGCCGGAATCCGTCGGCAACGCCTGGAAGGCGCGCTTCGGCGTCGACATCCTCGACGGCGTCGGCTCGACCGAGCTCTTGCACATCTTCCTGTCGAATGCGCCCGGCGACATCAAATACGGCTCGTCCGGCCGCCCCGTGCCCGGCTACAAAGTGAGGCTCGTCAACGAAAACGGCGCCGACGTGCCGGATGGCGAAGTCGGCGAACTGCTGGTCGATGCGCCCTCCGCCGGCGAGGGCTACTGGAATCAGCGCAGCAAGAGCCGGCAGACCTTCGAAGGTCATTGGACCCGCACCGGCGACAAATACATCCGCGATGCCGAGGGCCGTTATACCTTCTGCGGCCGCAGCGACGACATGTTCAAGGTCTCCGGCATCTGGGTCTCGCCCTTCGAGGTCGAGAGCGCGCTGATCACCCATCCCGCCGTGCTGGAGGCCGCCGTCGTGCCGGAAGCCGATCCGGAAGGATTGCTCAAGCCGAAGGCCTTCGTGGTGCTGCGCGCGGATGCGAACACCGATGGCCTGCACGAGGCGCTCAAGGAGTACGTCAAGCAGAAGATCGGCCCGTGGAAATATCCGCGCTGGATCGACGTGGTCGAGAGCCTGCCGAAGACCGCGACAGGCAAGATCCAGCGCTTCAAGTTGCGGGACGGCGACCGCAAATGACGCCGTCATTCCGGGGCGTCCGAAGGACGAACCCGGAATCTCGAGATTCCGGATCGGGTCGCTGCGCGACCCGTCCGGAATGACTGAGCAGGAGACGTTATGGCAAATCTCGCACCATCAGGCTTTCTCAACATCAACGGCTCCGATCTCGAATACCGCATGATCGGCCCGGCTCCCGACACGGCGCCGACCATTGTGATGCTGCATGAAGGCCTGGGTTCGGTCGGGCTGTGGGGCGACTTTCCGGAACAGCTTCAGGACACGACCGGCGCCGGCGTGTTCGCCTATTCGCGCGCCGGCTATGGCGCCTCGAGCCCGGTGAAGCTGCCGCGCCCGCTCGACTATATGCACATCGAAGCGCAGGAGGTGCTGCCGGAACTGCTGGATGTCATCGGCTTCCGCCGCGGGCTTTTCGTCGGGCATTCCGATGGCGCGTCGATCGCGGCGATCTACGCCGGCTCGCACCAGGACCATCGCCTGCAGGGCATTGCATTGATCGCGCCGCACTTCATCGTCGAGGACATCTCGGTGAAGTCGATCGCCGAGATCAAGACGATGTACGAGAGCACGAACCTGAAGGAGAGGATGGCGCGCTGGCACAAGGATGTCGACAACGCCTTCTACGGCTGGAACGGCGCCTGGCTCGATCCGAAATTCCGCGACTGGGATATTTCCGAATACCTCGCCTATATCCGCGTGCCCATCGCGATCCTGCAGGGCGAGGCCGACCAGTACGGAACGTTGCGCCAGGCCGAGATGGCCAAGGAAGAGTGCTACTGCCCGGTCGATGTGACGGTCATTCCAGGTGCCGGCCATTCGCCACATCGCGAGGCGCCGGAGGCAACGCTCAAGACGATTGCCGATTTCGCCGAGGCGGCGTTGCGGACTGACCAGCCGCAAGCGGCTTAGGCCGCTGGCCTAACGGTTGGAACATGAAACAAAGTGCATGTTCTCGCGTTCTTGACTAGACCAAATCAAAAACATGCATTATTGTGCATGATCAGATAACCAATAACGCACAAGGGTGGCTCATGGCCGGTGAGGATCGCGTGCTCGCAAACGGCGCGAAATACATCGATTTTCAGACCGAGCCGTCCCGGTACCGGCATTGGAAGCTTGATGTCGACGGCGAGGTCGCAACCCTGACCATGGACGTCGATGAGAATGCCGGCCTGTTCGAAGGCTACCAGCTCAAGCTCAATTCCTACGACCTCGGCGTCGACATCGAACTCGCTGACGCCGTGCAGCGGCTGCGCTTCGAGCACCCCGATGTGAAGGTCGTGGTGATGCGCTCGGGCAAGAACCGCGTGTTCTGCGCCGGCGCCAACATCCGCATGCTCGCGGGCTCGACGCACGCGCACAAGGTCAATTTCTGCAAATTCACCAATGAGACCCGCAACGGGATCGAGGACTCCTCCGAGAATTCCGGCCAACGCTTCATCACTGTCGTCAACGGCACCGCGGCCGGCGGCGGCTATGAGCTCGCGCTCGCGACCGACCACATCATCCTCGCCGACGACGGCGCGGCCGCCGTGGCGCTGCCGGAAGTGCCGCTGCTCGCGGTGCTGCCGGGCACCGGCGGGCTGACGCGCGTCGTCGACAAGCGCAAGGTGCGCCGCGACCATGCCGACTTCTTCTGCACCATCGAGGAGGGCATCAAGGGCAAGCGCGCGGTGCAGTGGCGCCTCGTCGACGAGATCGCGCCGAACAGCAAGCTGGAAGGCAAGCTCGCCGAGCGCGTCAAGGAATTCGCCGCCAAATCGACCCGCAACGGCAGCGGCAAGGGCATTGCGCTCTCGCCGCTCAACCGCGTGATCGACGAGAACAGCATCCGCTACGGCTTCGTCAGCGTCGATATCGATCGGCCTGCGCGCATCGCGACGATCTCGATCCAGGCGCCGGAGGCTGCGCCGCCTGCCGATGTCGACGGCCTGATCGCGCAAGGCGCCGCGTTCTGGCCGCTGCAGGTCGCGCGCGAGCTTGACGATGCGATCCTGCATCTGCGCATCAACGAGCTTGGGATCGCGATGCTGGTGTTCAAGAGCCACGGCGATCCCGCTCGTGTCGCCGCCTATGACGACTTCCGCGAGGCCAACAAGACATATTGGCTGGTCAACGAGATCAGGCACATTTGGAAGCGCGTGCTGAAGCGCATCGACGTCACCTCGCGCACGCTGGTGACGCTGGTCGAGCCCGGCTCCTGCTTCGTCGGCACGCTCGCCGAACTCGTGTTCGCGGCCGATCGCTCCTACATGCTGATCGGCTCGCGCGAGGGCGACAACCGCCCGCCGCCCGCGATCCAGCTCACCGCGATGAATTTTGGACCCTATCCGATGAGCCACGGGCTCACCCGGCTGCAATCGCGCTTCCAGGCCGATCCTGCCGATCTGGAGCGCGCGCGTGGCGCGATCGGCAAGGCGCTCGATGCGGAAGAGGCCGAGGAGCTCGGCCTCGTCACCTTCGCGCTCGACGACATCGACTGGGACGACGAGGTGCGCGTGTTCCTCGAGGAGCGCACCAGCTTCTCCCCCGACGGCCTCACCGGCATGGAAGCGAACCTGCGCTTCGTCGGTCCCGAGACCATGGAATCGAAAATCTTTGCGCGTTTGACCGCGTGGCAGAACTGGATCTTCCAGCGCCCCAATGCGGTCGGCGAAGAGGGCGCGCTGCGCCGCTACGGCACCGGCCAGAAGGCGCAGTTCGATATGACGAGAGTTTAGGGCGAATAGTGAATAGCGAATGGCGAATAGGATTCCATTCGCTACTCGCCATTCGCTATTCGCGAGCGCGTGTTCGGTAGCAAGCTTTGAACGAGATTATCTCCAACGGGAGGTCCCCATGAACATGAACATCATGAACGTCGACTACTCGACCAAGATTCCCAACAACGTGAATCTGTCGGCGGATCGTCAGGTCCTGAAGGCGCTGGAGGGCTGGCATCCCGGCTACATGGACTGGTGGAGCGACATGGGGCCGGAAGGTTTTCAGCAATCGCTGGTCTATTTGCGCACCGCCTATTCGGTCGATCCGCGCGGCTGGGCCAAGTTCGACTACGTCAAGATGCCCGAATATCGCTGGGGCATCCTGCTGGCGCCGCAGGAAGAGAACCGCGTGGTGCCGTTCGGTGCCCATTATGGCGAGCCTGCCTGGCAGGAAGTGCCGGGCGAGCATCGCGCCATGTTGCGGCGGCTGATCGTGATCCAGGGCGACACCGAGCCGGCCTCCGTCGAGCAGCAGCGCCACCTCGGCAAGACCGCGCCCTCGCTCTACGACATGCGCAATTTGTTCCAGGTCAATGTTGAGGAAGGCCGCCATCTCTGGGCGATGGTCTATCTGCTGCAGAAATATTTCGGCCGCGACGGCCGCGAGGAGGCGGATGACCTGTTGCGCCGCCGCTCGGGCGATGCCGACGCACCGCGCATGCTGGGTGCTTTCAATGAGGCGACGCCGGATTGGCTCTCCTTCTTCATGTTCACCTATTTCACCGACCGCGACGGCAAGATGCAGTTGCATTCGCTGGCACAGTCCGGCTTCGACCCGCTGTCGCGCACCTGCCGCTTCATGCTGACGGAAGAGGCGCACCACATGTTCGTCGGCGAAACCGGCATCAGCCGCGTCGTGCAGCGGACCTGCGAGGCGATGCGCGAAGCCGGTATCGAGGATCCGACCGACATCGCGAAAGTGCGGGCGCTCGGTGTGATCGACCTGCCGACCATCCAGAAGAAGCTGAACCTGCACTATTCGCTGTCGCTCGATTTGTTCGGCTCCGAGGTCTCGACCAACGCCGCCAACGCCTTCAACGCCGGCATCAAGGGCCGCTACAAGGAGACGACGATCGATGACGATCATCAGCTCCAGAACTCGACTTATCCGGTGCTGAAACTGATCGACGGCGAGCTCAAGCTGGTCGACGAGCCGGCGCTGACCGCGCTCAACATGCGCCTGCGCGACGACTACACCCAGGACTGCGTGAAGGGCATGCTGCGCTGGAACAAGGTGATCTCGACATCAGGCTACGACTACAAGCTCGCAGTGCCGCACGTCGCCTTCCATCGCGCCATCGGCGAGTTCAAGGACATCGAGGCGACGCCCGAGGGAATCCTGATCGACGCAGCCACCTGGAACAAACGCAAGACTGAATGGTTGCCGACCATCGAAGATGGCGAGTTCATCGCTTCGCTGATGAAGCCCGTCACCGAGATTGGGAAATTCGCCTCCTGGATCTCAGCGCCAAAGGTAGGTATCGACAACAAGCCCGGCGATTTCGAGTATGTGAAGATCGAGTCGTAACCTGGCATTCGGGGAGAAGACGGCATGGACCCCGACCATGACCTTGAAGGGATGGACCGCGACCAACTGGTCGCGGAGGTGAAACGCCTGCGGGCAGGTATCCGCGCGCACCGGGACAGCACTGGTCACGATTTGTGCTGGCATCATCCCGACCTGTGGGGGCTGCTTCCCGAACGGGTTGCGCCGGAGGTTGCCGTCCCGCCATGGCCGAAATTCTTGCGTGGCTGCCTGCGATACCGGGAGGCGCTCGATCGCGAACTGCCCAACGCGCCGCGCGCTGACCACGAATACGAGTGACGCTGCCGCGGGCGATCTTAGTCCCGTAGCCCGGGTGGAGCGCAAGCGTAACCCGGGGCCGCCCGTAAACATCGACTCCGATGTCCCGGGTTTCGCTTTCGCTCCACCCGCTACGAATGCGTACCTCGCTACGAATCCCAGCCGCTGCCCTTGATCCCGGCATTCGCATAGACGATGCCGCCGTCCACCGTGATGGTGGCGCCGACCACATAGTCGCCGGCGCGGGAGGCGAGATAGATCGCAGCACCCGCCATGTCCTCGTCGGTGCCGATCCGGCCCGACGGCACCTTCGTCGCGACCTCCTCGGCATTGTCGCGCGCCGCGCGGTTCAAGTCCGATTTGAACGGCCCCGGCGCGATCGCGGTGACCACCACATGATCGCCGATCAGCTTCACCGCCATCCGCCGCGTCAGGTGGATCAAGCCGGCCTTGCTTGCGGCATAGGAATAGGTCTCCAGCGGGTTGACGAAGATGCCGTCGATCGAGGCGATGTTGATCACCTTCGCCGGCCGCTCGGCGCTTGCGGCCGCGCGCAGCGGCGCCGCCAGCGCCTTGGTCAGGAAGAACGGCGCCTTGACGTTGAGGTTCATCACCTTGTCCCAGCCGCTTTCCGGAAACTCGTCGAAGTCGGCGCCCCATGCCGCGCCGGCATTGTTGACGAGGATGTCGAGCCTCGGCTCGCGCTTCTTGATCTCGGCGGCCAGCATCTCGATGCCGGCGAGACCGGAGATGTCGATCGGCAGCGCGATGCATTCGCCGCCATACTCCGCCGAAAGCTCCTTTGCGGTCTCCTCGCACGGCCCGGCTTTCCGCGCGGTGATGTAGACCTTGGCCGCGCCTTGCGCGAGGAAGCCCGCGGCGATCATCCTGCCGATGCCGCGCGATCCGCCCGTCACCAGCGCAACGCGGCTCTTGAGTGAAAACAGATCCTTGAACATGCGTTCCTCCAAATGTGTTGCCCAAGGTTGTGAAAGGAGCACCGAGACGAGTCAAGAATCCCGTCGTCCCGGCGAAGGCCGGGACCCATACCGCGGAAATCTATCGGTGAAGCGATCCGGTCGACACTTTCCTTACACAGCCGCACCCTGTGGTTGATGGGGTGGACGGCCCCCTACGGCATCAGTTGTGCCAGAATGAGGTTGTCGAAATCTCAA
>NZ_JAQMIL010000116.1:0-17127 GCF_029990105.1 Bradyrhizobium sp. Arg237L
ACCCACGGGTGCAACCAGCACCCGGCTTTCCCTGCGCCCTCTGATTTCGAGAGGGTGGAAAGTGAAGCAAAGCTCGGACGCAATGCGTCGCGAGAATGCGAACTCACATCCCCTCCGCTGTTTGAAATTTGAATCACAACTCGCGGCGAGGCCGTAGGGTGGGCAAAGCGAAGCGTGCCCACCCTCACGAGCGGAGTGCTGATGGTGGGCACGCTTCGCTTTGCCTACCCTACGCCCGCTACGCCGCTTTCGCCTGCACGGTGTCGCAGAACTCCGCGAGTCTGTCGGCAAGCCGCAGTGTGGCGGGGCTGGCGGCGGGGGAGGCGAGCAGGGCGACTTCGGTCCTGTCGATCGGGGCAAAACCGTCTTTTGCCGTGAGCACGCGGTGATCGGCCTGGATCGCGATCTCCGACAGGATGCTCAGGCCCATGCCGGCGGCGACCGCGGCCTGGATGCCGGAGAGGCTCGAGGACGTATAGGCCATGTGCCAGGCGCGGCCCGCGCTCTCCAGCGCATGGATCGCGCCGGCCCGGTAGAGACAGCCGGCCGGAAATCCGATCAGCGGCACCGAGCCGCTGCGCGCATCGCGCGGATGCGTCTTGCTGGTGACCCAGTGCACCCGTTCCGGCCACGCCGCGATCGCGCCCTTCTCGCCGGCGGTGCGCTTGAGCAGCGCCAGATCGAGCTCGCCGCGATTGAGATCGCGCTGCAGGTGCATGCTCTGGTCGGCGCGCACGTCGAGCCGGAGCGTTGGATGCGAGCGCGAGAAGGCGCCGAGCAGTTTTGCCAGCCGATAGGCGGCGAAATCCTCGGGGATGCCGAGCCGGATCGCGCCCTGATAGGTCGGTCGCGTCACGACATCGCGCGCCTCTTCGGCGAGCGCCAGCAGCCGTCGTGCATAGGAGAGCAGTCGTTCGCCGGCTTCGGTCGGGGTGACATCCTTGCCGTTGCGGACCAGGAGCGGCTGGCCGACATCTTCCTCCAGCCGCTTGATCTGCTGGCTGACGGTGGATTGCGTGCGGTGGACGCGCTCGCCGGCGCGGGTGAAGCCACCGGCATCGACCACCGAGACGAAACTGCGCAGCAGTTCCAAATCGAACATGGCGGCACCTATTCAAAAATCCACTGGCTGCCAGTCTATCATTTAATTTCCAAATGGGAAGGCGAGGCCCTAGATGGAAGGGCCAAGGAGAATTCACATGTCGCTCGCCCCTTCGATTGCGGCTCCCCGTCAAGGCTTCAATCGGCTGCCGCTATTGATGGCTCTGTTCTGCCTGCTCTGGAGCTACGCCTTCATCGCCGGCAAGATCGGCGTCACCGATTGTCCGCCGCTGCTCCTGCTCACGGCGCGATTTTCGCTCGCGGGCATCCTGATCCTCGGCTTTCTGGCGCTGCGCCGCGAGGGCTGGCAGCTCTCCTGGCGCGATGTCGCGGTCTATTCGGTGCTCGGCGTTGCCAACAACGCGCTCTATCTCGGGCTTGGCTATACCGGGCTGAAGACAGTCTCCGCCGGCATCGGCGGGTTGATCGTCTCGGCCAATCCGGTGTTCACGGCGGTGCTGGCGGCGCTGTTCCTCGGCGAAGTCTTGACCTGGCGCAAGGTCGCGGGTCTCGTGCTCGGCGTTGTCGGCGTCGCCTTCATGGTCTGGCATCGGATCTCCGTCGGCACCGAGCATATGGAAGGCATCGTGTTCACGCTGGCCTCGCTCGCTTCCATCGTCACCGGCACCATCCTGTTCAAGCTGCTCGCACCCAAGGGCGGCCTGTGGATCGGCAATGGCATCCAGAATCTCGCCGGGGGGCTGGTGCTCCTGCCATTCGCGTTCACGCTCTCGAGCGTCTCCGAGATCGTGCCGAGCGCGCGGCTATTGGGCGCATTCGCCTTCCTAGTGTTCGGCGGATCGATCCTGGCTTACGCGCTGTGGTTTCATCTGTTGAAAGTGTGCGGCGCCACCGCCGCGAGCGCCTATCACTGCCTGATGCCGCCGCTCGGCATGCTGTTCGCATTCCTTGTGCTCGGCGAGCATGTCGAGTCCCGCGATCTGCTCGGCATCATCCCGGTCGCGCTCGGCATCTATCTCGTGACCCGTCCAACCGCCGCGCCCGCACCGCGCGCCTGACGACATGTCTTGCTTGTGCCACAACGAGGAGCCAGGTACAGCGCCGGGAACCGAACCACCTCCGGTTCGTTGTCGCGGCGACTGGACCGGGTATGACGCAACACAAGGCATCGACTGGCAATCACGTAAGACCCGGCGATAAGCCGGCCTCCAAGGCCAAGCCGCGCCAGCCCTTCGAACTCAAGCGCTTCCTGCAATCGCTCGGCCCCGGCCTGATCACCGGCGCCTCCGACGATGACCCGTCCGGGATCGGCACCTACAGCCAGGCCGGCGCGCAGCTCGGCTACGGCATCGGCTGGACCATGCTGTTCACCTTTCCGCTGATGGTGGCGATCCAGGAGATTTCGGCCCGCGTCGGCCGCGTCACTGGTCAGGGCATTTCAGGCAATGTGTGCCGGCACTATCCGCTGTGGCTGCTCAACATCGTGGTCACGCTTTTGTTCATCGCCAATACAATCAACATCGCGGCCGATCTCGGCGCCATGGCGGATGCGACGACGCTCCTGGTCGGCGGGCACCCGATCCTCTACGTGCTGTTGTTCGGCGTGGCGTCGGTGGCAGCCCAGATCATCCTCGATTACAAGCGCTATGTCGCGGTGCTGAAATGGCTGACGCTCAGCCTGTTCGCCTATGTCGCGGCGCTTGCCTTCGCCCGCATCTCCTGGGGCGAGGCGCTTGCCGGCATATTGATTCCAAGGCTCGATTGGAACGGAAACTATTTCACCACCATCGTCGCGATCTTCGGCACCACGATCTCGCCCTATCTGTTCTTCTGGCAGGCCTCGCAGGAAGCCGAAGACCAGCGCATCGACGCCAGGAAGCAGCCGCTGATCGACAAACACTATGGGGCGCGGCAGGAATTTTCCCGCATCCGCGCCGACACCATCGTCGGCATGGCGTTCTCGAACCTGATTGCGCTCTCGATCATCGTCACGGTCGCTGCGACCTTGCATGTGGCGGGGAAGACCGACATCCAGAGCTCGGCGCAGGCGGCAGAGGCGCTGCGTCCGATCGCGGGCCCGTTCGCGGAGGCGATCTTCGCGCTCGGCATCGTCGGCACCGGGCTGCTTGCCATTCCCGTGCTCGCGGGTTCAACCGCTTACGCTGTCGGCGAGGGACGCCAGTGGCCGGTGGGCTTGGCGCGCAAGCCGAAGGAGGCGGTTGCCTTCTATGCCGTGCTGGCGCTGTCGGCCGGCTTCGGCATCGCGCTGAATTTCACGCCGATCAACCCGATCTCGGCGCTGTACTGGAGCGCGGTCATCAATGGCGTGCTCGCCGTTCCCGTGATGGTGCTGCTGATGTTCATGGCGGGCCGCCACGACGTGATGGGCCGGTATATCATCACCGGCCCGCTCTATTGGCTCGGGTGGCTGTCGACGATGGCGATGCTGCTGAGCGTGGTTGCGATGGGCGTCGGGCTCTTCGCGTCGTGACGTCAATCGCGCCGGAACACGATCGAGGCCATCCAGCCGGTCATCAGCGCCATGGCGGCGGTGACGAGGCCGTAGGCAAGGCCGTTCTGCCGCGCGGTATTGGCGACGAACTGCTCGAAGCCGACCTTGACGATCTCGAAGGCAGTATCGGCCTTGGTCACCAGCGCGCCGTCGGTGAACAATTTGATCTCGACATTATAGGTGCCGATCGGCACCTCGGCCGGCAGCGGAATGGTGGTGCGGAACAGGGTCGGGGTCAGGAACGTGACCGCCGAGGTCTCCTCGCGATACAGCCCGTGCTCGATGCGCAGCCGCACGAAGGCACTGCGGAAGACGTCGTTGGGAACGACGTCGGCATAGTCAGGGCCGACGCGCTGCATCAGCAGCACATTGTTGAGCCCGAGCTGCTGGCGCCGCTGCACCTCCGGCGAAGCGATCTGGTCGAAGGGGCGGTTGGAGAACAGGGCGAGATAGGTCGGCACCTGCAGGAACTGCCGGTAATCGCTGTTGATCCAGATCCCGAATCGGCGCTCCTTGCGCCGCGTCACCATGTCGGCGCGGGGGCCGATCACGCTCACCACGAGGTCGTAATTGGTGCGGCCGGGCGGGGTATCGGCATCCCTCTCGACCGAGCCGAACAGCACCAGTTCCTCGCCGGAATAATTCGGCGTCACCGTGACGCGGTGGTTCGAGACCGAAACGATCAGCCGCTCCGCACAGGCCGGGCTTGCAGCGAGGATCGCAGCGAGCAGGGCGGCGAGAACGAGGAGTGCGCGGGCGGTCATGGCGCGCCGCCGCCGGTTTCGCGGATGGTGAAGAGATCGGCGGGGCGGATCACGAGCTCGACCGCAAAGCGGATGCCGACCGCAAGCACCAGGAGCCCGAGCAACAGCCGCAGATGCTCGCCGCGGATCTTCTGGCCCGCGCGGGCGCCGAACTGCGCCCCGGTGACGCCGCCGACCATCAGGATCAGGGCCAGCACGGCATCGACCAGGTGGTTGGTCACCGCGTGCAGCAGGGTCGCGAAGATCATCGTCACCAGCGTCAGCACCATCGAGGTGCCGATCACGGTCGAGGTTGGCACCCGCAGCAAATAGATCATCAGCGGCACCAGGATGAAGCCGCCGCCGATGCCCATGACGGCGCCGATGAAGCCGATCACGAGGCCGACGAAGATGACGGGAATGATGGAGAGATAGATCTTGGAGCGCTTGAAGCGCATCTTCAGCGGCAGGCCGTGGATCCAGCCATGGCTGCCCGGGCGGCGCAGCGTGACGGTGCCGCCGCGGCGGGTGCGCAGCATCGCGCGCAGGCCCTCATAGGCCATCGCCCCGCCGACCGCGGTGAGCAGCACGACATAGGACAGCCCGATCATCAGGTCGAGCTGGCCGAGCGAGCGCAGATAGGTGAAGGTCCATACCCCGAGCGCGGTGCCGATCGTGCCGCCACTTAACAGGATCAGCGCCAGCGTCGGATCAATCGCGCGGCGGCGCCAATAGGAGATCGCGCCGGAGAAGGAGGAGGCCGCGATGTGGCTCGCGACGGAGGCAACCGCGACCGCCGGCGCGATGCCGATGAAGATCAGGAGCGGCGTCATCAGGAAGCCGCCGCCGATACCGAACATGCCGGAGACGAAACCGACCGCCGCGCCCATCGCCAGCACGAGGAAGATATTGACGGGAATATCGGCGATCGGGAGGTAGAGCTGCACGCGCGGTCGCTTCTTATAATGCCGCGGGGCTGGCGTACGGCCAGCCCACGGCGCGGTTTTCTGATCGAGCTTGCGGGCAGCGGAATCCGACGCGGAGACGGGCGCGGATCGGTTGCCGCGCCCTTGAATAACCGAAATCGCCGCGACGAGGGACTATAGAATCCGCCAACGCGGACTTTTTTGTCGCACCCAGAGCATGATCCCGAAAAGTGGAAACCGGTTTTCCGAAAAGATCATGCTCAAACAAAGAGATGAGATCATGATCCGATTCCGTCCAATCGGATCATGATCTAGGTCGGCCGTCGCCTCACGGTCGGCCGATGGGATCGGTAATCAGGTTCATCGCCGCGGCTTCCTTGGTGCCGAGCCAGCGGATGTCCCTGGTTTGTGACATCGCCTCGACGACGGTGGACGAAACGCCCATCCTGGTCATGTAGTGCAGGACGGCACCGGTGACGCGCTGGGTGTCGGCGACGGGGTCGGCAACCGGCGCCGTGGTGACGAACCGGTGGACGCCCAGCATCGAGCCCTCGATGCCGTAGCGGGTCGTGCCACCGGCAAAGGCGAGGACGCAGGCGCTGGCGCAATAGGCCGGGCGGACCTGGCCCGAAGCATCGGCAACGCCGACGGCGGTCGTCAGCCCGCGGGTCCGGATCATTTCGCCGATGATGAGCGCCTGGTTCAGAGCGCCGCCCGGAGATGACAGAAGGACAACATCGCCGGGCGCCAGATGGGCCTCATCCAACCTGTCGCGGAACCAGTTCGCGGCGGCCGGCCCGATCTCGCCCCTGATGGCCAAAGCGGGCCGCGAGCCGACCGCCCCGCCGAGATCGGTCTTGCTGATCAGTTTCGAACTCAGGCTCGGCGAAAAATACTGGTCTCTCCAATACGCCCAGGCGTCGGGCCGCGACAGGTCCCGATAGGCGCGGATGCCGACGCCGGAGATCAGGAGGACGAATATGACAATCGACCACATCGACCACCGCCATGCCGGCCGATGAGGCGGCCGCGCTTTCGGTTGATCGATCGACTGGCGTGGTGGTGCTACGTGGGGCCCGGTCGGCGAGCTTCGGTAGCGACCTTCGTGGTCTTGGGCTGACAAACTGGTTCTCTCGGCGCTGGCAGCTACCCGCGCGGGGGCCCGGCCTTTCTACACAGCTTCAGCGCTGAGATACATATGGCGACGCCGCACCGCAGCGTCCTGCGTCTGTCATAATTTTAATGCGCGATCGAGGCGGTCCGCTTCTGTGACGCCGCCCTGGCCGCGGGCTTGGCCGCATTGGGCGGCACGGTCGCGGAGTCCCAGCCGCCCGGTGGGGTCGCGGCGTTGACGGCGTCGTCGGGCTGCGGCTCGGCGGTGAAGGTCTGGATCGCGAGCTTGGCCGCTGCCAGCGATTGAGCGTCGAGGCGCTTGGCAACATCGTCGCGCTTGTGGCTGGCGTCGGCGTCGCCCTGGGCTGCGGCGAGGCTGAACCATTTGAAGGACTCGGCCAGGTTCTGCTCGACGCCGATGCCACGGGCATAGAGGATGCCGAGATTGAACTGGCTGTCGGCGACGCCGCGATCAGCGGCCTTGCGGAACCATTGTGCCGCGCTCTTGTAGTTGGCGCCTTTGCCGCCGCCATCGGCATCGAGCACCGCGAGATTGTGCATGGACTTGGCGTTGCCGCGCTCGGCGGCCTGCACGTAGTAACGCCGCGCGGTGTCGACGTCCTTTTTCACGCTGAGGCCCTTCTCATAGAAGGTTCCCAGCCGGAAGATCGCGGGCACCACGCCGGCCTGCGCGGCGCGCTCGTACCACTTTGCGGCCTCGTCATAATTGATCGGAACGCCCTTGCCTTCGGCGAAGCGCACGCCGACCTCATAGGCCGCGGCCGGATCGCCCCTCAGCGCCGCAGCGCGCAGCACCGGGCCGCCGATGGCATCAGGCAGCCGCTCGCTCGGGGGCACCTGCACCATCATAAGCCTGCCGCCCATCGGCGCGACGGACGGCGCGGGGATCGAGCCGGTGATGTCATTGTTCGCAACGGGAGATGGGAACGGCGCGGGCGCCGGCGGGATCGCCACCTGCGAGCCGTCGAGCATGTTCGGCGCGGTGCTGTTGTTGGATTGCCGGCCGAGCGGGGTCGGCGAAGTCATCAATGGCGCCGCAGGGGCCGGCGCGGGCGCGGGTGCGACAACCGCAGTGTCGGCCGGCGGCTGGGCCGCGGCGGGGGCATCGCTCGACCTCTCCATCGGCGGCATCTGCGGCGAGGTGCCGCTATCGAGCAGGATCATCGCCACCTTGAAGGCGCCGAGCACGATGACCACCACACTCGCGCCGACCAGCAGCGAGCGGATCTTTGACGTGATGGTCGAGGGCTCCTTGCCCTCGGACTTGCCCTGAGCCTTGTCGACCGGCTTGGCCTTGGCTGCCGCCTTGGCCCCACCACGTCCGCCCTTCTCGGTGGCGGCCTGGGCGGCCGCGGCCTGGGCGGCGCGGCGTGCGGCGGCGATGAAGCTCGACGTGGAGACCGGCTCTTTAGTGGAGGGCGAGATCTCGCTGATCGCGCTCTCCGACGCGGCGATGCGTTCGGTGGGCGTCGACACCCGTCCGGTCGGGCGCGTGCCCGGCTCGAGCGGATGATCCGGCGGCAGGTCCGGCTCGAGCGCGGCGCGGACCGCGGCGTGCGGCTCCAAAATCTCGCTGATCGCGCGCGGCGGGAGCGGCGGCGGAACGGGTACAGCCTCCACCGGCATGGCCGCATGGAAGTCGCGCGGCGCGGCCGCGAAATGTTCCTGTATCGCGGGATTGGGCAGCTCGGGCTTCGGCTGCGGCATCACTGTCTGCGGCATCGCGGCGCGCGGCGGCTCGGGCGCCGGTGACGGCGTGGCCGGCGCGGAGCGCACGGTGCGCAGATCGTTCTCGATCATCGCGAGGCGATCGACCACATGGCCGAGCGTATTGTGCACTGTCTCGAGCGAATCCTGCGTGCGGCGGTCGGTTTCCGACTGGCTGTAGCGGATATCGGACAATTCGCGCTTGACCATATCGACGAGGCCAGGGTCGAGCGGCTGCGGCGCCGGCGCGCCGGCATTGCGGCTCGTCTCGGCCAGCGACACGAGATTGGCGTGCTGGCGTTCGAGATGGCGCAGGATGTCCTGCAGCCCTTCCTCGACGCGCCCGAAATTGCCGGACTGAGGATTGGAGAAGGTTTCCAGGCGTTCGAGCAGGTAGGAGACACGCTGTTCAAGATGCGCGAATGCCGAGGCGCTGTCATTGCCGACCTGCATGCGGTCGATCCGTTCCGACAGCGTACGTACGGCGTCTTCGAGATGTTGCGAGTGTTCGGTTGGCGCCGGGCGCTCGCGGCTTTCCAGGGTCGAGGCCAACGCGGCGATCCGCTGCTCGAGGACCGCAAAGGCATCGCCATGGTTGCCGGCGCGCGCGAGCTCGTCGACCTTGGACGACAGCGTCTGCACGTCCTCGGTGAGCCGTGCCAATGCGTCGTTGGAGGCGATATTGGAGACGATCGCGCGGAGCGCGGCGATTGCGCTCTCGAGCTGATGCACCGTCGAGGGATCGTCGTTGGTGCGCAGGATCAGATCGAGCTTGGCGCCGAGATTGCGGATCGCCTCGTCATAGCCGGCGAGCTGCTCGGCCGGGGTGAGCGAGCGCAGCACCTCGCGGATCTCGGACAGCGCACGCTCGATGCCGGAGAGCGCCTGGCCGTCGGCACCGTTCTGCCGGTTGTCGTCGATGCGGCGAGACAGCGAGCGGATCTCGCTTTCGAGCGATTCGATCGCGCGGCGCGGCATCGCCTCGGTGAGCGCGGCGCGGATTTCCGCAAGCTCGCTCCGGAACGCGGCGATCGACTGCTCGATATGATCCGGCCGTTGCAGTGCCTCGATCTGGCTCGTGATCTTGATCAGATAACGCTCCAGCGAGGAGAAGTCCGGGCCAGCCAGTGCCGGCGCGGCAGGTGCCGGTGCAACCGGAGGAGCATGTGCGGCCATTGGCGGAACGCTTGGGCCCGTCGGCTGAGCTGCGCCCATTGGCTGAGCGTGGCGCGGCGGCATCTGCCGCGGTGGCGGACCGTCGAGTTCGTTCTGGCGTGCGGTGATCTCCGCGATCGCGGAATCGAAAGAGGCGGGACTTAAGGGCGGCGACGGACGGTAGACCTTTGCGGCAGCACGCTCGACGGCTTCCGCCTGGCGCTGCCGGTCCGGCATCTGGGGCTGGCGCGCCGCGGCAGCGGGATTTGAAATCTGTGACAGCCGCGCATCGAGCCGCGAGATCGCGTCGTTGAGCTGGCGCGCGACGTTGGACTGGCCGCGCGCAGCGTCGCTGCGCGGGGCGTCATTGCGCGGCGCGGGCCGCGCTAATCGATCGATCTGCTGGGTGATCGCATCTAATCGCTGATGAATGTCGGCGACGTCCCGGCTTGCCTGGCTCGGCATCGCGGGCCGCGCCTGGTCATTGCGGAGATCCGGCGGCGCCGGCTCGCCCATGGTGGAATTGAGCCAGTCGTTCAGCGACATGCCGGCGCGGCGAGCCGCAGCCTCGGCCCTTTCGCGGACGGATGGATCGATGCTTTCAACACTCCACGATACGCGCGAATTCATGATTCCGTCCGGTCCCGACTAAGGCGTCCACACCCACGCCTGCAGCCTCCCCGTACGTCCCGATTGAACAGACAATCGAATTCCGCGCGGGGCGTCTGCCTTAGCCGTCGACTTTTTCGCGTTACGGTAAAGAACGGGTTAAGGAATGGCGCCGCGGGGCTCTAAAGTTACCTTTGCGCGGAACCTGCATCGGGAAGCCCGTCGTCCCGGCCTCCGAGCCGGGACCCATAACTCCGACTATGTGTTGTGAAACGTGCAACTCGGCCCAGCGTCTTCCAACCACAAACCCTGTGGTTATGGGTCCGGGTCAAGCCCGGGACGACGGGGAGAGGTTCCTATGCCTTATCGTCGCCGTGGCCCGCTTTGAGCGGCTGAACGGTTACCCGGTTTGTCAGGGCGGAGAGGGCCTCGATGGCCTCCTCGCACCACTCCGCCACGACCTGCTCATGGCGAAGGCCGATGCGAAGCCCGAGCAGCTTGCCCATATCGGCGGGCGAGGCCGTACCTTGCGGGAACCGCTTGTTGAGGAGGCGCTCGTAGCGCTCGTAGCGGTCGCGGTGGTGTTCCAATCGCGCCATCAGGTCGGTGCGCAGCGGTTCGATATCGACGCTGTCGAGCGCGTAGAGCCGCACCAGGAGATCGTCCTTGATCGACGCCGGCATACTCGGACGCGCCGCCCAGTGCCGTAGCGCGGCCTTGCCCTCAGGTGTTAGCGTGTAGACGAGCTTGTTGGGCTTGCCGGATTGGACGACCTCGCGGGCCTGGACATGGCCGCGGTCGCGCAGCTTGGAAAGCTCGCGATAGATCTGCTGATGGTCGGCCTTCCAGAAGAAGCCGATGGACGCGTCGAACGTCTTGGCGAGCTCGTAGCCCGTCATCGGACGTTCGGTCAGGCATGCGAGGATCGCGTCACCCAGCGCCACGGGTCGCCACTCCCTCTCCGGTTTGCTTGAGCAGGATACTGTCGGAGGACAGGCGCCCATTTGTCCGGATCCTGCTCACTCGTCCAGCATCCTTGACTTTATGCACATAGGCGCATATGCGTCAATGTGCATATTGACGGTCAAGACTAAACGGCGCGCCATGGTCGGGCCATTGCACGTTCCGCCAAGAGGAGACGTCTTTGACAATGACCGGCCTCGACAAGTGGTACGCCTACATGAAGTCCCATGATCGCGCAGCGCTCTGGGATCTGCTTCACCCCGACGCCGTATTCGAAAGCCCCGTCGTACACACGCCGCAGTGCGGACGTGACATCACCTTCAAATATTTGTCGAGCGCGGAAAAGGTGCTGGGCGGCCCCGGCTTCACGTATCGGGGCGAATGGCGCAGCGATAACGGCGCGGTGCTCGAATTCGAAAACGAGATCGAGGGCATCAAGATCAACGGGGTCGACATCATCACCTTCGATGCGGAGGGACGGATCATGCATTTCAAGGTGATGGTGCGCCCGCTGAAGGCGATCAACCTGTTGCACCGGCTGATGGGAGAAGAGCTAATGCGGCAGGCCGGCGAGGCCAGCGCCGCCAAGTCGCAGCCTAAGTCGCAGTCCTGATCCCGATAATCGCTTTCCCGAAACACCGAAAGGTCTAAGGTCTGTTTCGGGAACCTTTAATGGTCGCAGCGTCGCGAGGGTCTTGCCTGCGGCGCCAAATTCAAAAACTGCCTGCCGGAGCACAGCATGCCGATCTACAAAGCCCCAGTCGAAGATGTGAGTTTCCTGCTCAATGACGTCTTCCAGATCGACCGCTACGACAACCTGCCGGGTTTCACCGACGCATCGGCTGACGTGCGCGAAGCCATCCTGGGCGAGGCGGCGAAGCTTTCCGAAGAAGTGTTGCAGCCGCTCAACCGTGTCGGCGACCTCGAAGGCTGCGCCCGCCACGACGATGGCTCGGTGACGACGCCGAAAGGTTTCAAGGAAGCCTATAAGCAGGTGGCCGAAGGCGGCTGGCTCGGACTCTCGGCGCCGACGGAATATGGCGGGCAGGGCCTGCCGGTGACGCTGAGCCAGGCGGTCAACGAATTCCAGATCTCGGCCAACATGGCGTTCTCCATGTATGGCGGTCTCACCATGGGCGCGACCGCTGCGCTGCTGGTGCACGGCACGGACGAGCAGAAGACGACCTATGTTCCGAAGATGGTGGCGGGCGAATGGACCGGCACCATGAACCTCACCGAGCCGCATTGCGGTACCGATCTCGGGCTGTTGCGGACCAAGGCCGTGCCCCAGGCCGATGGCAGCTTCAAGATTACGGGTACCAAGATCTTCATCTCGGCCGGCGAGCACGACCTCACTGAGAACATCATCCACCTCGTGCTCGCGCGCATCGAAGGCGCGCCGGCCGGCATCAAGGGCGTCTCGCTGTTCGTGGTGCCGAAAGTGCTGGTCAATCCCGATGGCTCGCTCGGGGCACGCAACGGCGTCACCTGCGGCTCGATCGAGCACAAGATGGGCATTCACGGCAATTCCACCTGCGTGATGAATTACGACAATGCCACCGGCTGGCTGATCGGCCAGGAGAACAAGGGCATGCAGGGCATGTTCGTGATGATGAACGAGGCCCGGCTCGGCGTCGCCGTGCAGGGCCTCGCGCAGTCCGAGGTCGCCTACCAGAACGCGGTGGCCTATGCGCGCGAGCGCCTGCAGGGCCGCTCGCTGACCGGCACGAAGGAGCCGGAGAAGCCGGCCGATCCGATCATCGTGCATCCCGATGTCCGCCGTACGCTGCTGACGATCCGCGCCTTCAACGAGGCGGCGCGCGCCATGGTGATCTGGACCGCGCTGAAGAGCGACGTCGCCCATCGCTCGAACGATCCCAAGGACCGCCAGGAGGCCGACGACCATATGGGCCTGATGACGCCGGTCCTGAAGGGCGTGCTGACCGACACCGGCTTTGCCAACACCGTGCTGGCGCAGCAGATGTATGGCGGCCACGGCTATATCGCCGAGCAGGGCATGGAGCAGTTCGTGCGCGATGCGCGTATCTCGATGATTTATGAGGGCGCCAATGGCATCCAGGCGCTCGATCTCGTCGGCCGTAAGCTGCCGCGCGACGGTGGCCGCGCGGTGATGGCGTTCTTCGGCGAGGTCGGCGCTTACGCCAAGGAGCACGGCGGCGACGAAGGCATGAAGCCGTTCGTGACCCCGCTCTCCGCCGCGCTCGGCCATCTGCAGCAGGCGACCGGCTGGCTGATGCAGAACGCGATGACCAAGCCCGACAATGCCGGCGCCGCCGCGACCGACTACATGAAATTGTTCGGGCTGGTTGCGCTCGGCTACATGTGGGCGCGGATGGCGAAGGTGACGCAGGACAAGATCGCCGCCGGCGGCGCAACGCCTTACCTCTCGACCAAGCTCGTGACCGGCCGCTTCTTCATGGAGAAACTGCTGCCGGAGACGGCCGTGCATCTCGCGCGCGTCCAGAGCGGCAGCGGTACCACGATGGAATTGGCGGCCGAAGCATTCTGAAGAATCTTCGGCAGCTACCCCGCGGCTTCGGCCGGTTCGGCTATATATTATGATCCTCATCTAAGGAGGGCGTCATGCCTGAGGCATATATCTACGATCACGTTCGTACCCCGCGCGGCCGCGGCAAGCCCGACGGCGCGCTGCACGAAGTCACCGCGCTGGCGCTCGCCACCGTCCCGCTGAAGGCGCTGAAGGAGCGCAACAACATTGCCGAAGACGTCGTCGACGACGTCGTGCTCGGCATCGTCGATCCCGTCGGCGAAGCCGGCTCCGACATGGCCCGCTTCGCGGCGCTGAAATCCGGCCTCGGCGAGAAGGTGCCGGGCGTGCAGATCAGCCGCTTCTGCGCTTCGGGCCTCGATGCCGTGAATTTTGCCGCCGCCCAGATCATGAGCGGGCAGCATGAACTGGTGATCGGCGGCGGTGCGGAGTCCATGAGCCGGGTCGGCATCGGCGCGTCCGGCGGCGCCTGGCCGATGGACCCCTCGATGGCGGTGCCGGCCTATTTCATGCCGCAGGGCATCTCGGCCGACCTGATCGCGACCAAATACGGCTTCTCCCGCGACGATGTCGACGCCTACGCTGTGCAGAGCCAGCAGCGCGCCGCTAAGTCCTGGGACGAAGGGCGCTTCGACAAATCGGTGGTGCCGGTGAAGGACGTCAACGGCCTCACCATCCTCGCCAAGGACGAGCATATGCGGCCCACGACCACGATGCAGTCGCTGGCGCAGCTCCAGCCGTCGTTCGCGGCGATGGCCGCGATGGCGGGTTTCGATGCCGTGGCGGTGCAGTCGCATCCGGAGATCGAGAAGGTCAATTACGTGCATCACGCCGGCAATTCTTCAGGGATTGTCGACGGCGCCGGCGCGGTGCTGCTCGGCAGCAAGGAAGCGGGCGCGAAGCTCGGCCGGAAGCCGCGGGCCAAGATCCGGGCCTTCGCCAATATCGGCTCGGAGCCCGCGATGATGCTGACCGGGCCGGTCGACGTCACGGAGAAGCTGTTCGCCCGCTCCGGCATGAAGAAGTCGGACATCGATCTGTTCGAGCTGAATGAAGCCTTCGCCTCGGTGGTGCTGCGCTACATCCAGGCCTTCGACATCGACAACGCCAAGATCAACGTCAATGGCGGCGCGATCGCGCTCGGCCATCCGCTTGGCGCGACCGGCGCGATGATCCTGGGGACCGTGCTCGACGAGCTCGAGCGCACCGACAAGTCGACCGCGCTGGTGACCTTGTGCATCGGCGGTGGCATGGGCACCGCGACCATCATCGAACGCGTATGAAGCCGTAGGGTGGGCAAAGCGAAGCGTGCCCACCATCGAATTCTCAGCAAGTGATGGTGGGCACGGCGCAAGTGCGCCTTTGCCCACCCTACGATCCGAGCTTTAGAACAACCGCCAGCGCCTTACCGGCAGCCGGCATCGAGGGAGCACCACATGGCCTTCAAGAATTTCAAATTCGAAACTGACGCCGACGGCATTGCGCTCGTCACCTGGGACATTCCGGGACGTTCGATGAACGTGCTGGACGAAACCTCGGTCCTCGAGCTCGAGGAGATCGTCAAGCAGACCACGGGCGATGCCGCGATCAAGGGCGTCGTCATCACCTCGAGCAAGGACGCGTTCTGCGCCGGCGCCGACCTTTCGATGCTCGAGGGCATGAGCCGCACCTATGCGCAGCTCCTGCAAGAGGAGGGCGAGGTCGCGGCCAATCAGGTGTTGTTCGAGCAGAGCCGCCGTTTCTCGCAGGTGTTCCGCTCGATCGAGACCTCGGGCAAGCCGTGGGTCGCCGCGATCAACGGGCTCGCGCTCGGCGGCGGCTTCGAGATCACGCTGTCCTGCCACTACCGCGTCGCCGCGGAGAATCCGAAGACCCGGCTCGGCCTGCCCGAGATCAAGGTCGGCCTGTTCCCCGGCGCCGGCGGCACCCAGCGCGTGCCGCGGATCGTGCCGCCGCAGGATGCGATGCAGCTCCTGTTGAAGGGCGAGGCGATCAACCTCGCAAGGGCCAAGCAGCTCAACCTGATCCATGCGATCGTGCCGCCCGGTGAGCTGATCAAGGCTGCGAAGGACTGGATCAAGGGGGGCGGCAAGGCGGTCGCGCCATGGGACGAGAAGGGCTTCAAGCTGCCCGGCGGCCCCGTCTTCTCGAAGATGGGCATGCAGATGTTCCCGGCGGGCAATGCGATCTACCGCCGCGAGACCTACGATAATTATCCGGCGGCGCGCGCCATCATGAGCTGTGTGTACGAAGGCCTGCAGTTGCCGATCGACGCGGCGCTGCGCGTCGAGTCCCGCTACTTCACGCAGATCCTGCGCTCCAAGGAAGCGGCGGCGATGATCCGCTCGCTCTTCCTGTCGATGCAGGAACTGAACAAGGGCGCCCGCCGTCCTGCGGGCGTGCCGCCGACCAAGGTCAAGAAGCTTGCCATAATCGGCGCCGGCTTCATGGGCGCCAGCGTCGGCTACGTCTCGGCCAAGGCCGGCATCGATGTCGTGCTGATCGATCGCGACCAGGAGAGCGCCGACAAGGGCAAGGCGCACGCCAAAAGCGTGATCGACGGTCTCGTCGCCAAAGGCCGCGCGAAGGAGGCCGAGCGCGATGCGCTGCTGTCGCGCATCACCGCGACCGCCGACTACAACGTGTTGAAGGACTGCGACCTCGTTATCGAGGCGGTGTTCGAGGATCGCAAGGTCAAGGCTGATACCTATGCCAAGGCGCAGCCGCTCTTGAAGGGTGACGCGATCTTCGCCTCCAACACCTCGACGCTGCCGATCAATTCGCTGGCCGAGGAATTCAAGGACCAGGGCAAGTTCATCGGCATCCACTTCTTCTCGCCGGTCGAGAAGATGATGCTGGTCGAGATCATCCTCGGCAAGAACACCGGCGACGCCGCGCTCGCGACCGCGCTGGACTATGTCCGCGCCATCGGCAAGACGCCGATCGTGGTCAATGACTCCCGCGGCTTCTTCGCCAACCGCTGCGTGATGCGCTACATCGCGGAAGGCAACGAGATGTTCCTGGAAGGCGTGCCGGCGGCGATGATCGAGAACACCGCCAAGATGGCCGGCATGCCGGTCGGGCCGCTGTCGCTGTCGGACGAGGTCGCGCTCGACCTCGGCCTGAAGATCATGAAGGCGACCGAAGCCGATCTTGGCCCCAACGCCATCAACCAGGATCACAAGAAGCTGATGGTTGAAATGGTCGAGAAGCAGGGCCGCTTTGGCCGCAAGAATGCCAAGGGCTTCTACGACTATCCGGAGAAGGGCAAGGGCCAGAAGAGCCTGTGGCCCGGGCTTGGCGGGCTGCAGCCGAAGCACCTCGATCCGGATACGCTTGATGTCGAGGAATTGAAGCAGCGCTTCCTGGTGGTGCAGGCGGTGGAAGCCGCACGCACGGTGGAGGATCATGTCATCACCGACGTGCGCGAGGCGGACGTCGGCTCGATCCTGGGCTTCGGCTTCGCGCCGTTCACCGGCGGCACGCTGTCCTATATCGACTTCATGGGCACGAAGAAATTCGTCGAGCTCTGCCACAAATTCGAGGCCAAATACGGCTCCCGCTTCACCCCGCCGAAGCTCCTGGTCGAGATGGCGGCCAAGGGCGAGACCTTCTACGGCCGCTTCCCGCCGAAGAAGCCGGTGGTGGAAGCCGCGGAGTAGGGGGCGGCAGCTTGTAGCCCGGATGGAGCGGAGCGAAATCCGGGAAAGTCTTATGGAGTGCCCCCCAAAAGTGAGACACGGGAAATTAGGGACAGTTCTCTAACGGAGAACGTATGCCCAACAA
>NZ_JAQMIL010000117.1:0-16988 GCF_029990105.1 Bradyrhizobium sp. Arg237L
GACCGCCTTGAACTTCGATCCATCGATGGCGACGCTCGCTGCAACAAGCAGATCGAGCTTGCGGCACAGCGTGACGAACTCGCGGCAGACCTCACGAATGGCCTTGCCATTGTCCTTGCGGAAGTCCGCAATGGTCTTGAAGTCCGGCGCCAGCTGCCCGGTCAACCAGATCATCTCGATATTGCGCTGGCACTCCCGCTCCAGCCGTCGGCTCGACGGAATCCGATTGAGATAGCCGTAGATATACAGCTTGAGCATAGTGCTGGGATGGTAACTCGGTCGGCCAGTGTCGAGTGGCCGGACACCGACGAACCCCAGCTTGCCGAGATCGAGACCGTCGACGAACACGTCGACCGCTCGGACCGGATTATCCTCGCTCACATAGTCATCGAGCGACGACGGAAACAGCGTGCTCTGCCCCCGATCCAACCCTTCTACAAAGCGCTTCATCAGATGCCCCGCAAGATCGCGGGGAATCTTATCGCCCGAATCACAGCAAACAGAGCCTTTTCACACGGCCTGGGCCTTTCTCGGACCTCCGGGGTAGGCCAAATGTCCGGTTTGCATCAAGAGCTGCCCTCCCCGCGACGTCGCGTTATCGAGTCGCTTGGAGGAATTTCACCTCCGGCGCTCCGAGAACGGTGCATGACCCTCTCGAGGCACACGGCTCTCGATGTTCAGCGTTGCCATGACATAGTGCCCCAGGGGTGAAGAGCGTGGGATTAGCACGGCGTAGCCGGTCAAACCAATCGCTCGCGCCTTGGGTCTGGTAGCGCAGTCGCTTGAACTTGCGACGCCCACCGGATGACATAGGCATCGATCCGCTTCAGGGTCGGACGCGCGTCTCGTAGAAGTGGCTGCAGTAGCTGATCCAGCCGCGGATGCACGGATTGTACATCTGGGCTAGTCAGTCTGGATGGCATCGCGCATGCGTTCAAACACGTAGAGATGAGGCATCAGGGTAGCCCGAACCCTCAGCCGCAGCCTGTCGACGGCGTGATCGCTCAGTCGCCTGCTAGATAGTCGCGCTCTGGATAGGGCCTCAGTTTGCAAGAGCTCTAATTGAGCCAATAATACACGGGTCGCGCGGCAGTCGTCCTCCTTGTAATTGAAGATACGCTCGCGATCCTCAGGACTGCACTTGCGGCACCATCTGTCGAACCTGCCTCCGCCGCTCACAGATAGCATTTGGGCAACAGCATGTGGATGCCCTTGTTGCCATCGACGAGCTGGGTGACCCGCAGATTTCCGGCAAGCGAGCAGAGCATATAGGCCTGGTTGCGAGACAGGTTGGTGCGCGCGCAGATATGCTTGACCATCTCGCGCACCGCCTGCTTCGCGGCATCGTCGAGATCCTCATCGAGGCCGATCGACATCAGATGCGTCGAATTCTCGGCAAACGGCCATGACAGCTCCATGTCTTTGCGCACCGTCAGTCGGAACATGCCGGTCACGCCGGTTTCGAGGGCGGTGATGCAGACCTCGCCGTCGCCCTGCACGCCATGTCCGTCGCCGGCGAAGAACAGCGCGCCTTCATTGTAGACCGGCAGATAGAGCGTCGTGCCGGGCCGAAGTTCCTTGTTGTCCATGTTGCCGCCGAAGCTGCGCGGCACCGGCGAGCCGCAACGGCCCCAGGCCGGCGGTGGCGCGGTGGCGATGATGCCGAAGAACGGATCGAGCGGGATCTCGAGGCCCCATGGCATCACGCAGACATTGCGTTCATGATCGACCTTCGGATGGATCGTTTCGTATTCCGTGAACTCCTCCGGCAAGGTACCCAGCAGCGGCAGGATCGACACGAAGCCCCAGTCCTGCCGCACCTTCACGCTGAGAATATCGACCTGGAGGACATCGGCGGGCTTCGCGCCCTTCACGTAGACCGGGCCGGTGATGAAATGCGGGCCGGGTCCCTGAGCCAGCGTATCCAGCGCCAGCAGATAGTCGGCCGGCACGATGCTGCGGTCCTCCGGCAGGCACTCCTTCCCACCGGCGGGGAAGGAATGCAGCGTCACGGTATCGCCGGACGCGACCTCCAGAACCGGCGGCGTGGTGCTGTCGAGATAGCCCCAGACCATGTTCTCGGGTGCGGAGGAAATTTCATGACGGCGCGACATGGGCTTGCTCCCTTTTTGTGATGTCAGATGGCGATGTAGCGGCTCAACAGCTCGCGGCTCGACTGGTCCATACGACCCGCTTCGGCGACTGAGCCGCGCGACAGCACGACGAAGGCGTCGGCAAGGCTGACGGCGAAGTCGAGATATTGCTCGACCAGAAGCAGCGAGATCCTGCCCTTGAACGAGGCCAGCACATCCTTGATCGCGGCGACGAGATTGGGCTGGATCCCCTCAGTCGGCTCGTCGAGGATCAAAAGGCCGGGCTTCGTGACCAGCGCGCGGGCGATCGCAAGCTGCTGCTGCTGTCCGCCGGACAGCGCGCCGCCGGGGCGTCGCCACATCTGACTGAGCACGGGAAACAGCGCGACAGTTTCGTCCACGACATCCGTTCCGAACGTGCCGTGCGCGCGGGCCGCAGCCTCGATGTTCTCGCCGACCGTGAGCTCGGAGAATATCTCGCGGCCCTGCGGCACGTAGGCCAGTCCGGCCGCCGAGCGCCGATGCGATGACCAACCCGATATCTCGGTGTCGTCGACCAGCACGCGGCCTCGCGACGCCGGCAGAACACCCATCAGGCATTTCAGCAGTGTGGTCTTCCCCGCGCCGTTCCGGCCGAGTACCGCAAGACACTCGCCGGGCATGATCTCGAAGCCCACCTTGCGCAGGACCTGCGCGCTGCCGTAATGCTGATCGAGGCTCTCGACGCGGAAGCGCATGCCTATCGTCCCAGATAGACGTCGATGACGCGCGCGTCGGCCCTTGCATTCGCCATCGAGCCCTCGAACAGCGTCTTTCCTTCGTGCAGGACCGTGACGCGATCGGCGATCTGCTCGACGAAATCCATGTCGTGTTCGACCACGACGATGGCACGATCGCCGCGCTTGAGACTTCGCACGAGAGCGGCCGTGCGTTCGGTCTCCTCGTCGGTCAAGCCTGCGACCGGCTCGTCCAGCATCAGCACGGATGGGTTTGACGCCAGGACCATGCCGATCTCCAGCCACTGCTTCTGTCCATGCGCGAGCTCGGATGCGGAGCGATTGGCCAGGGCCAACAGGCCGACAGCATCCAGAACCTCTGCGACGCGTCGAGCGAGTTCGGCTCTCGAGAGAGAGCGTTTCAGCCCGCCCTGCGCCCCGATCTCGATGTGCTGGCGTACGTTCAGGCCCTCGAAGATGCTCGGCTTCTGGAATTTCCGCCGGATGCCCGCACGGGCGATCTGGGATTCACCGGCGCGCAGGACGTCGGTGGCGTCACCAAAGATCACCCGGCCCTTCTTGGGTTGCGTGATTCCGGAGATCACGTCCAGCAACGTCGTCTTGCCCGCACCGTTCGGCCCGATCACCGCCCGGACCTCGCCGAAATCGATCGCCAGCGACAGCGCATCGATGGCACGAAAACTGCCGAACTCGACCGTTACTGTGTCGATCACCAGCGCGGTGCCGCTCATCGGTTCAGCTCCGCCGGTTCGGAAGACAGCCGTGAGATCAGCGGGCGATGAAGCCTGAACCTGGCGAGATCGACGAGTCCGTTCGGGAATACAAACACGACCAGCACGATGAGCCCCGAGAGGATGAACGGCCAGAGCTCGGGTGCGGCAGCCGACAGCCAGAACTTGATCGCATTGACCAGCACCGCGCCGATGACGGCGCCGATCAGGTGCCCTCGTCCGCCGATCGCGACCCAGACCGCGATTTCGAGCGACAGGTCGGGCGCGAGCAGCCGGGGATTGATGATGCCGACCTGCGGCACATAGAGCATGCCGGCGAGTGCCGCGATCAGCGCCGACAGGCACCAGACGGCAAGCTTCAATAATAAGGTGTCATAGCCGAGCGTGCGCAGCCTCACTTCGTCGTCCCGCGCCGCGATCATGAGCATGCCGAAGCGGCTCTGCAGCAGCAGGCGGCAGCCGAGCATCGTCAAGGCAAGGACAATGACCGAGACCGCCGCGATCGCGATGACAACGCCGCGCGAGCCGATCGGCCAACCGAAGATGACGGCGAACCCGGTCATGCCATTGTTGCCGCCGAAGCCGGTATCGTTGCGGAACATCAGCAGCATCGCGACATAGACCAGCGCCTGGGTGATGATCGCGAAATAGACACCGCCGACCCGGGAACGGAACGACACGTAGCCGAACACGCCGGAGATCAGGAGCGTCACGGCAACAGCGACAAGCCCTGCATAGACAAAGTAGCCAAAGCCCGCCCAATAGAACGGGAACGCCGTCCAGCCCATGAACTGCATGAAGTCCGGCACCTTTCCGGTGACCTCGAAGGAATGCTTGAGCAGATACATCGCGACGACATAGCCGCCGATGCCGAAGAACAGCCCGTGTCCGAGCGAGAGGATGCCGAGATAGCCCCAGATCAGGTCGAGCGACAGCGCCAGCACCGCGAAGGCCGCGAGTTGCCCGATGGCATTGGCGAGATAGGCGGACAAGCCGAACGGAACCGCGATGGACACGACCTGCAACAGCGCGACCGCAAGCACCGCGGCCAACACGGTCAGGAACGGCCGATCCGACCAGATTGAGCTCATTTCCGGCGTCCCTTGACGGCGAACAGGCCTTCCGGCCGCCATTGCAGGAAACCGATGATCATCAGGAGCACGATGACCTTGGCCGCAACCGCGCCCCACAGCGGCTCGATGAGCACATTGATCTGCCCGATGCTAAGCGCTGCGACGATGGTGCCGGCGATCGTGCCGACGCCGCCGAGCACTACCACCATGAAGCTGTCGATGACAAAGTTCTGTCCCATTTGCGGATTGACGCTGTAGATTGGTGCAAGCGCCAGCCCCGCCAATCCTGCAAGTCCCGAACCAAGTCCGAACGCCAGCATGTCGACGCGGCGCACGGCGATGCCGATACAGCCCGCCATGATCCGATTCTGGGTGACGGCGCGGATGTTCAGCCCCAGCGGTGTCAGGCGCATCAAGCCCCAGGTCAGGCCAAGCGTGACCGCCGCAAACGCGATCGCAAACATGCGATTCCAGGTAAAGATGAAGTCGCCGATCACAGGCACCCCGCCGGTGATGTAGAACGGCGTGACGAATTGGAGGTTCTGCGTGCCGAACGTCACGCGCACCAGACTGATCAGGAACAGGCTGACCGCCCAGGTCGCAAGCAGGCTCATCAGCGGACGGCGGTAGAGATGGCGCAGAAGGATCGCTTCCAGCACGACGCCGATCGCGGCGGTCGCCAGGAAGACAGCGGGGATGGCAATGATGAGATACCACTGCAGCATGCCGGGCGCGATCTGCCGCAAGGCTTCCTGCACCAGCCAGGTGATATAGCCGCCGAGCATGATGAACTCGCCTTGCGCGAGATTGATCACGCCCATCAGACCGAAGATGACCGCCAGCCCGATCGCGGCCATGAACAGGATGCTCGCGAAGCTCAGGCCATTGTAAAGAGTGGCGAGCGTGTCGCCGATCGTGATGCCCCGACGGATCGCCGCGCTCGCCGCATCGACGGCGCGCCTGAAGTCCGTATTGGTGCCGTAGGCGGGATCATTTGTCAGCGGTTCTACCAGCGCCAGCGCGCGCCGGTTCGGACTGGACGCGATGCGACCGATCGCGGCGATGCGCTTGTCCATGTCGGGCGAGTTCAAGGCGGCTCCCTGCGCGACTGCCGAGATCTGCGCTTTCAGGCCAGGATTGCTCTCGTCGCGGCCGGCAGCCTCGAACAGCTGCTCGAGCAGGTTCGAGGCCTGCCGTTCCAGCGTGCGCAGGGCTGCAGCGCGCCGCGCGGGATCCGGCGAGCCGCGCAAAGCGAGTGCGGCGTCGGCTGTCTCAAACACCGCTCTGTTCTTCAGGCTAAGCAATGGCGAGCGGCTGCCGTCGGCGGCGCTCCGTGCCGCCCGCGTCAGCGCGTCAACGGGCCCGTCAGCCGAGGCGACGACGGCGCCTGTGGCGTCGCAGGACAGTTTCCGATCCATCACGCTGCGTGCAATCAGTGCGGCCCAGGCGCGATCGTCGGCAGAGCCCTCCGCCGCGATGGCGGTCATTGCGCGACCTGCCTCCCCCATCGCCGCCGCGTCGCCGCACACTTTGCCGATCAGATCGGCGCGCTCCATGGCATAAGCGGTCGAGCACCACGCGACAACGATCACCCACAGCACAAGAAGGCCGCGAATCACGCACGACCATCCGGTCGAAGCCGACAGGCCAGGCGAGCCTGCAATCACGGATCAACTGTAAGGGCTGAACGGAACAGGTTTTGGCGTATCCTTGGACTGCCAAAGAATGTCAAAGCCCTGCTTCTCGTTGACCGAACCGATGAAGACGCCACGCGAGACATAATTGTTGTCGGCCGTCATCGAGAGCTTGTATCCGGACGGACAATCAAAGGAGAGACCCGCGAAGGCCTTCGTCACTTCCGGCACATCGAACGAATTGGCCTTGGCCGCCGCCATGGCCCAGAGATGAACCGCATCATAGGCCGAGACCATCGGATCGATGGCGACATCCGCCTTGAACCGCACGTTGTTGGCCTTCACGTAATCGGCCCACTGCTTGAGGAAAGCCGTGTTCGCCGGCGCCTTCGCGTTCTGCAGATAGGCCCAGCAATTGAGATGGCCGACCAGCGGCTCCGTGTTGAGACCTTCGAGATCGGCTTCGACCATGTCGAGCCCGAGCACCGGCACGTCGGTGGCCTTGATCCCCTGATTGGCGAATTCGCGCAGGAAGTCCGGGATCGACGAACCAACCACCGTCAGCACCACAATCGGCTTGCCGCCGCCAGCGTCCGCGAAGGCGCGGATCTGGTTCACCAGCGTCTGGAAGTTGGAGAAGCCGAGCGGGACATACTCTTCCTTCCACGCGCTCTCGGCGATACCCTTGGACTTCCAATAGCCCTTGAGCTGCTTGTTGATCGTACGCGGCCAGACGTAATCCGAGCCGAGCATGAAGAAGCGCTTGGCGCTGACACCATCTTCGCTCATCAGATAATCGACCGCCGGCAGCACCGAGCTCGCGGGCGGCGAATTGACATAGACGACGTTCTTGGAGTTCTCGTCACCCTCAAAATGCAGCGGGTAGAACAGCAGCCCGTTGGCCTGCTCAACCACGGGAAGCACGGTTTTGCGTGAGACCGAGGTCCAACAGCCGAACAGTGCTGCAACCTTGTCCTGGTCGAGCATCTGCTTGCCAATCTGCGCGTAGAGCGGCCAGTCGGAGGCGGGATCGGAGACCATGACCTCGATGGTGCGGCCGTTGACGCCGCCCTTCGCGTTGATTTCCGACGCAGCCATCTTCACGACGTGATTCAATCGGCCCTCGATGTTGGCCATCGTCCCCGACGACGAAAACAGGCAGCCGAGCTTGACCGTGCCGCCGGCTGCATTTGCGGAACGTACGATCGCCGGCATAGCGACCGATGTCGTCAGCGCAGCCGCCGCGCCAAGTCCAGTTCCGCGAAGAAACGAACGCCGTGAAAACCTTGCCATGGATCGGACCTCTGCTCTCCGAGTGCTGTCCGATTTCAAATCATGGCATTTGGTCAGGCAACGCCAAATAGTATTCAACTGTGCTCAAGCGCTCGGCAAGGACTTTGCTTCTCGAAGCGTGATGTCACTTTTGCCATTTAGGATGTCACCTTTGCCGCGCCACGCGACCGCAATGACGCAATGTGCGCAACACCCGCGATGCATCGAACGGCGTTGCGTCATGCCGGCAGCGCAAGCATAGCGTCTGTATCAAATGGCTGAAATCTATGCGATATGCCCGTATTCGGTCACGTATGAGGGTCCACGCCGATGCGCCGCTCGCAGCACACTGAACACGAAATTCTATTCCTGCTCGAAGAGGCGGATGCCGGCATTTCGGTTGCCGAAATTTGCAGCACGGCCCGTATCTCGCTGCGGACCTTCTATCGTTGGCGCAAACGTTATGGCGGTCTCACCTCGCCTGCCCTTCGTCACCTGCGGGAGCTCGAAATCGAGAACCAGCGCCTGCGCACCATGCTCGACAAGCTGTCAGAGAACCGCCACGACGACGGCCGCGTGAGAGCAACGCTGGACAAAATCCCGCGTCAGGATTTCGGCTCGAGCCGGGCTTCGGTGGAAGCTGCAGAGCAGCCGCGCGGCGCCTGCCTAGGTCGTTTTGCCTCAATCCGCTACATGCGCTGACGCCTTCAAACGAGGCAGCATTTCGCTGATTTCGAACAACAATTTTGGCCCGCCCGGTACGGCCGGACGCTTGCCAAGCCGCTGGTGAGCAGCTTTATTGCAATCGAAAGCTGAGCAGATCCGTTCGTTCCCCCTGCCGGCGCTGGAGAGTATTTCATGATGACGGCGGCGCGGCCCGCGAAACAATCCGATCGGGACGTCTGGCGCGTCGGCGTGCTGTTTTCGCGCACCGGTTTGATGGCGGTCTCGGAATCCGAGCATTTCTTCGGCACGGCGCTCGCTATCCAGGAGTTCAACGAAGCTGGCGGCGTTCTCGGTCGCGAGATCGAAGTCGTCGCCTACGATCCCGGCTCGAACCCCGAAACCTATCGCAAGATGGCCGACCGACTTCTGACCGAGGATGGCGTTTCAGTGATCTTCGGCTGCTCGACATCGGCGGAACGCAAGGCGGTGCTGCAAGCCATCGAGCGGCGCAATGGGCTCTTATGGTATCCGTCTCTCTATGAAGGGTTCGAATACTCGCCGAATGTCATCTATACCGGCGCAGCGCCCAACCAGAACAGCTTCCCGCTGGCCGAATACATCGTCCGCAAGCATGGGCCGCGCGTCTATCTGATCGGTTCCGACTATATTTATCCGCGCGAATCCAACCGCATCATGCGAGACCTCGTCGAATCCTACGCCGGCCAGGTCGCCGGCGAGCAATATGTCGCGATGGATGCCAGTGATGCCGAGCTGACGCGGGCGCTCGAACTCATCCGCATGCGCGCGCCCGATGTCGTGTTCTCGACCATCGTCGGCCGTTCGGCGCAACGCTTCTATCGGCTGTTCCGCGAGATGGGATTCGATCCCGCAAAGATGCCGATCGCGAGCCTGACCATGGCAGAAGGCGAAATCCGTGAGATCGGGCCAGATTTTTGTGCCGGCCACCTGACGGCATCCGGCTATTTCGGCTCGCTGAAGCGCGACAGCAACGGCCGCTTCAAGGCGGCCTTCGCCAAGGCGTTCGGTGCCGATAAGCCAGTGAGCATGTGGAGCGCCGGCGCCTATGCGCAGGTGAAGCTGTTCGCAAAGGCGCTGACGCAGGCCGGCAGCCTCGACACGCAACGGCTGGTCGATGCCGCGCTCGGGCTCAGCCTCGAGGCGCCTGAAGGCCCGATCCAGATAGACCCTGATAACAACCACATCTGGCTCACGCCGCGCATCGGACAAGTCCGTCCCGATGGAGAGTTCGATATCGTGTGGGAAGGCAAGAGTCCGATCAAACCGGACCCTTATCTCTCGGTCTCCCCGATCGGCGGACGCTGGCTCACCGAAGAAACGGAGCTCGCATGAAGCCCGGCGTCCGTCGTCTCATCGAGGAACTGCGTGGCGCGCGCGTGCTCGTCATTCATCCGCGCGACGCCGAAGGCGAAGCCTTGATCGATCAGCTCAAGCGAATCGGCTGCAACGTCCGCGGCGTCTGGCCGCCGCCGGCAACAATACCGGAGGATATCGATACGGTCTTCCAGTTCGTCGACGGTTCCGAGGATGCCATATTCCCCGCAACATCGAATGAACAGGCGCCGACGCTGGTGGCGATCGTCGATTACGAAAACCCGACCATTCTGAAGCGACTGCTCGACAGCAACGCTCATGGCGTCGTCAACAAGCCGATCCGCTCCTTCGGTATACTCTCCTCGCTCGTGCTCGCAAGATCGCTGCGCGGGTACACCCGGCGGCTGGAGGGCAAGGTCGCGAAGCTCGAGGAGACGCTCAAGGCGCGCCGCGATGTCGACAAGGCGGTCAAGATCCTCGTTGCTCTCAAGAAGATCGGCGAAGTCGAAGCCTATGAATTGATCCGGCAGCAGGCGACGCAGAAGAGGTTGACCATGGCCGAGATCGCCGTTTCGATCATCAATGCGCAAGAAATGCTTGGCGGGCTTGGCATTCTCGAGACGCCCCTCCCGCGGTGACGACGCTTACCCCTTGAGCAAGCGCGGCCTGATCTTTTTGCAGCCTTGGCCGTTGACTTGGATGACGCATTAGGAGTTACTTAAACCCAACGCGCGCCGATGCTGTGCGCGTCATGGCCGGTCGGCCTTGGTGACATAAAGGCTGTGTAGCCCTCGGATTGCGCCGCTAGGCGCATTCGGGGGCTTTTTATTTGGCGCACGCATTGACAGCGTGGTGCAACGGAGTCGTTTGCCTTGTCGAAAGACGATGACACAAAGGTACGGATCGCCTGCATTCAAATGCAGCCGATCATTGGAAAGGTCGCGGACAATGTCGCCCACAGCATCGGCCTGATCAGCCGCGCGGTCGAGCAAGGCGCAACGCTGGTTGTACTGCCGGAACTGTCCAACACCGGCTACATGTTCAAATCGCGCGAAGAAGCCTTTGCGCTGTCCGAGCCGATTCCCGATGGACCAACCGTCAAGGCCTGGAGCGAGATCGCTGCAAAGCGCAAGCTGCATCTGGTCGCTGGAATTTGCGAACGCGCCGGCAGCAAACTGTTCAACAGCGCGGTGCTGATCGGTCCGAGCGGGTACATCGGCACATTCCGCAAGGTTCACCTCTGGAACGAGGAGAACCTCTATTTCGAGCCCGGCGATCTTGGTTTCCCCGTGTACCACACTGCGATCGGCCGCATCGGCATGGCGATCTGCTACGATGGCTGGTTTCCCGAAACCTACCGCCTGGCCGCGCTGCAGGGTGCAGACATCGTCTGCGTGCCGACCAATTGGGTGCCAATTCCCGGTCAGGCGCCGGGCCGCGAGGCGATGGCGAACATCCTTGCGATGGCTGCGGCGCATTCCAACTCGATCTATATTGCCTGCGCCGATCGCGTCGGCACGGAACGCGGCCAGCCCTTCGAAGGTCAGAGCCTGATCGTCGGCCACACCGGCTGGCCGGTCGCCGGCCCCGCAAGCCGCGACAAGGAAGAGATCGTGATCGCCGACGTCGCGCTCGGCGAAGCCCGACGTGCGCGGAACTGGAATGCCTTCAATCAGGTGCTGCGCGACCGCCGCTGCGATCTCTACGACGTGATGCTCGGCAGCGACATCAAGCGCGGTTGGTACTAATATTCGGACACCAGTTACACGGAGGGATCATCCATGTGTTCGCGTTTGCTTCTAACCTCTCTTGCCATCGCAGCGATGACGCCAGCCTTCGCAGCCGACCCGATCCGGATCGGCGTGCCGGTCGGCCTCTCTGGCGCCAATTCGGTCGTTGCGCCCTCGGTCGTGCAGTCCGCTGAGCTTGCCGTCGAGGAGATCAATGCCAAGGGCGGCGTGCTCGGCCGACCGCTCGCGCTCGATGTCGCCGATGACGGCTCGGGTGCGGCCGGCGCACAGAAGGCATTCGACGCGCTGATCTTTCAGAAGAAGGTCAACGTGCTGATCTCGATGGAAACCAGCGCCGCCCGCAATGCGGGCCTGCCGATCGTCGCCCGCGGCAAGACGCCCTTCATTTATACCTCGTTCTACGAAGGCAAATCCTGCAGCCCCTATCTCTATGTCAATGCGTGGGTGCCTGAGCAGCAGGTGCCGCCCATCGTCGACTACTTCAACAAGGAGAAAAAGGCGAAGAACTACTTCCTGATCGGTTCCGACTACGCGTTCGGCCGCGGCATGCTGTCCTTCACCAAGTCCTACATCGAAAAGATTGGCGGCAAGGTGGTCGGCGAGGAATATCTGCCGATGGATGGTTCCGACTGGACGCCGATCATCTCCAAGCTGAAGGCCTCCGGCGCCGACGCGATCGTCACTTCGACCGCCGGCGGCGCGCCCAACGTGACGCTGACCAAGCAGCTCCGCGCGGCGGGCGTCAACCTGCCCTACGGCAATCTCGCGGTCGACGAAGGCACCGCCAAGAGCATGGGTGCCGACGCGACTGGCATCTACATCTCGGCGTCCTATGTGACCGGGATCGATACGCCCGCGAACAAGGCCTTCCTCGCAGCCATGAGCAAGAAATTCGGTAACGACCTGAAGACGCCGAACGACCTGTCGGTGCCGGAATATGAGGCCGTCTATGCCTACAAGGCTGCGGTCGAGAAAGCAGGCGGCACCGACTCTGCCAAGGTGCTGAAGGCACTCGAGGAGGTTTCCGTCGACGGACCGCGCGGCAAGATCCAGATGAACAAGCAGCGCCATGCGCCGCTGACGATGTATCTGGGCGAAGTCCAGTCCGACGGCAGTGTCAAGGTGATCCAGAGCTTCCCGAATGTCGATCCGGGCGCCCAGTGCCCGCCGAAATCCTGATCGAGATGTAAGAAGTTGCCGGTCAATTAAGATCGTCATTGCGAGCGAAGCGACGCAAGCCAGGATGCCACAACGGTGATAGTCCCGATTGCCTGGTCGCGGAGCATGTCATCAGGCTCGCCAGTGGCAAGCTCCGGTGCCTCCTCGCAAATGACGGACACAATGATGCTTTGGATCAGCAAACACAGTGCGTGAGACGAACAGAATCGGTCTCACGCATACCAACACGGAGCAACCATGCTGACCGTCGCGCTCGATGCCGTCACGACGGCGGCGCTGCTCTTCATCATCTCCGCGGGACTTCTCATCGTGTTCGGCGTGATGAAGATCATTAATTTCGCGCATGCGGCCTTTGTCACCGTCGGAGGCTACGCCGCGCTGGTCGGTGCTCAACTCGAGCTGCCATGGCTTCTCATCCTTCCGCTTGCTTTTCTCGCCGGCGGCGTTTGCGGCGCGTTGACCGAAGCCATCATCGTGCGCCGGCTTTATCAGCGGCCGCTCGACGCCATCCTCGCCACCTGGGGCCTCGGCATCGTCATCGGGCAGCTCATCACGCTGGCCTTCGGCCGCGAAGTCCAGTTCGTGCAGGCGCCGATCACGGGAACCATCGACTTCGCCGGCCTGGATTATTCCGCCTATCGCATCGTGATGATCGCGGCGGCCATTATCGTCGCACTGGTCTTTACCAGCCTGCTGAGCGGCACGCGGCTCGGTCTCTCGACCCGGGCGGTCATCATGAACGAGATGCTGGCGCAAGGGCTCGGTGTCAATAGCGCGCGCGTCCGGCTCGTCACCTTCGCGATCGGCAGCGGACTTGCTGCGCTGTCCGGCGCGCTGATAACCCCGTTGTCGAGCGTCGATCCGAACATGGGCGTGCCATGGCTGATCAGCGCCTTCATGCTGGTGATGGTGTCGGGCGGATCGCTGCTGGCGCTGGCGGTGTCCTGCCTTGTGCTCGGCGGATGCCAGGTGATCGTATCGACCTTCGTCAACCCGATCCTCGGCGGCCTGACGATCGCGATCCTTGCTGCGATCGTGCTGCGCATCCGCCCGGAGGGCTTTGCGCGTGCCTGAGCTGCAGCAAGTGAGCCAGCCGCCAGCGTCCTCCATCGCCGGCGGCCTGTCGGCCAAATTGTCCTTTGCAGTGCTTGTGCTGCTGATGGCGGGACTTGTCGTCGTCGCGCCATCGTTTCTCGACACCTATCTGATCAACATCCTGATCCGCGCTTTCTTCGTCGCGATCGCCGCGATCACGGTCGATATCATGTGGAGCTATTGCGGCACGCTGACGTTTGGCCAGTCGGCGTTTTTCGGTATCGGCGTCTATGCGCTGGCAATCGGCTTCACCGAATATGGCTTCGGCACCTGGCAGGTCTTCGCAGCGCTCGGCGCGACGCTGGCGATCACGGCCGTCATTGCCGGCCTCACTGGTTGGCTGTCGTTCTATCCGGGCTCGACGCCGCTCTACGCCTCGATCGTGTCGCTGGTGGTTCCAATCGTCCTCGTCCAGATCCTCTATTCCGGCGGCACATTCACGGGCTCGTCGAGCGGCCTCGTCGGCTTCGAGACGTTCGACCTGGAGTTCGAAAACTGGTTTCGTCTCGCGGGCCTCAGCCTGATCGTGGTCGCCGTCATCGCGCTGATCGTGATGCGCAGCGACACCGGGCGGCTTCTGACCGCGCTGCGCGACAATGACGCCCGCTGCACCTATCTCGGTATCAACACCTCACGCACACGTATCGTCGTGCTCGTGGTGACCGCCCTCGTCGCAGGCCTCGCCGGCTTCGGCTATGCCGCCTTCGGCGCCGTCGCGGCACCGGAGAATGCGAGTTTCACGTTCGGCACCCGGCTGATCATCATGGTCGCGCTCGGTGGCCGCGGCACCGTCATCGGTGCGATCGTCGGTGCACTGAGCATCGAGGTCGCCAGCGCGTATCTCTCCGGCAGCCTTCCCTATGTCTGGGAGATGATCATCGGCATCGCGCTCATCGCGGTCATCCTGGCTTTCCCAGACGGACTTGTCGGCGTGTTCAAACGGCTTGTGCACGGCATCCATAAATTCCGGGACGCCGGAACGATACAGCTTCGCCCGCTGGCCGCGTCTGTCGCGGCTACTACGGGCAGCGACGTCGCGATCGAGGTCCGCGGGCTTGGCAAACACTTCGGCAGCTTGTCGGTGCTCGATGGCGTCCAGTTCACCGCGCGCCGCGCGGAACTCCTGAGTCTTGTCGGACCGAACGGAGCTGGCAAGACCACGCTGATCCGCTGCCTATCGGACGGACGCGAACGTTCGACCGGCGAAGTCGCGATCGCCGGCCGGCCGATCGATCATCTGCCTCCGGACCGCATCGTCCGGTTCGGGCTCGGCCGCAAGTTCCAGACCGCCTCGGTGTTCGAGACGCTGACGGTCGCCGAGTGCCTACGCGTCGCGCGCACCCAGCACGCCTCGCCTTCATTGATTTCGACATCGACGATCCTCGACCTGCCCGCCGCTGCGATTGCCGTGACGGAGCGATCGGGCCTTGCCGAGCGATTGAACGAAGAGGCGCGCAATCTGAGCCACGGTCTCAAGCAGGCGCTCGAACTTGCCATGGTGCTGGCGCTGGAGCCCGACGTGCTGCTGCTCGACGAGCCGACCGCCGGCCTGACCCGCCCCGAGCGGCAAGGTTTCGCCGACATCCTGACCACGCTGGTCTCGCGCGACCGGCTGTGCATCCTTCTGGTCGAACACGATCTCGATTTCGTTCGCGAGATATCGTCACGCATTATCGTGCTGCATCAAGGCCGGATCGCGCTCGATGGCTCGGTCGACGAGGTCGTCAACAGCGCACTGGTGCGCGAGATCTACACGGGCAAGCCCGCCCCGGAGGCCGTGCCATGACCGCCGCGCTGGAAGTCAACAGGCTTGCGAGCGGCTACGGCACGTCACAGGTCGTCAGCGATGTGTCCTTTGCGCTTGCGAAGTCAGAGGTTCTGGCGATCGTCGGCCGCAACGGCATGGGCAAGACGTCGCTGCTGAAGACCGTGCTGGGCTTCCTACCACCGTGGCGTGGCACGATCCACCTCGCAGGACAGGACGTCACGCGCGTGCCGCCGCATCTGAAGCGGCGGCGGGGTCTCGTCTATGTGCCGCAGGAGCAGGCGCTGTTCCAGGATCTCTCGATCCGCGACAATCTCCGGCTCGGCATCCTGTCCGATCGCGACTTCGACGCCGCGCTCGACCGGGTCGGCCAATGGTTTCCGGTACTGACCCAGCGCCTAAGGCAGCGCGCCGGTACCCTGTCAGGCGGTGAGCAGAAGATGCTGATCGTCGCGCGGGCGCTGATGGCGCGGCCTGACGTGTTGCTGCTCGACGAAGTCACCGAGGGCTTGCAGCCATCTCTCGTCGACCGCCTGTCCAATGTCCTGACGCAGGTCAGGCGCGAGATCGGCACATCGATGGTCGTGATCGAGCAGCATCTGCCCTTCGCGCTCGGCATCGCGGGTCGCTATCTCGTCTTCAAGCGCGGCGAGATCGTCGACAGCGCCAATGTCGATGCGGATGCCGCTGCGCGGATCGAAACGCATATGCGGATCTGATGCCGCTCTTCCGCTTTCTTCGGCGCATCACCTGATCGCGTCGGGATCGATCTAGATCTGTCCATTGAATAGCAGAGAGGTCTACGGATCGCAGAGCTCAAGCGGAATAGTAATGTGCCAGTTGGAGCCCGGCATTCCCAGCCAAGGGGTGATCGTTTATCGGGTTCAGACGTCGGATCCGCATGGTAGCCACAGAACAGCCTCATCCCAGTCTTCCTTCTAACGCCCACCGCCCTCACCATCGGGCAGTCGTTCATATCGGACACAAACGTAGCGGTCAGCGTGACCGGCACCACTCCAGGTGGGTTCTTGGTTGTCGTGGACGACCGGAATGCGCCGTTCGAGACCGGCGAACTGCTGTCCTATGGGGACGCCGGAACCCTCGGTAACGTCTCGAGCCCAGTGATCGTCGGGTTCGGCGGGTGGCAGGATTTCAAGTTTCTCTTCTCGGGTGTGAACATCGCCGGAGAGAACCGCATCTATGCTGTGAACCACAACGGCGAACTGCTGTCCTACGGGGACGCCGGAACCCCCGGAAACGTCTCGAGCCCAGTGATCGTCGGGTTCGGCGGGTGGCAGGCTTTCAAGTTTCTCTTCTCCGGTAGGAACGTCGCCGGAGAGAACCGCATCTGTGCTGTGAATCAAGCTGGCGAACTACTGTCCTATGGGGACGCCGGAACCCCCGGTAATGTCTCGAGCCCAGTGGTCGTCGGGTTCGGCGGTTGGAAGGATTTCAAATTTCTCTTCTCCGGTAGGAACCTCGCCGGTGAGAACCGCATCTACGCAGCGGTTGCCTAAACCTGAAGAGTGCAGAAATTCGTCCGCACCGGCATTCGACGATGTATTGTGCTAGGGTCTGTTGGGATTCATCGGGAGTTTATCACGGCAGCGGTCAGATGGATCATGGCTGCGAAGCTTTG
>NZ_JAQMIL010000118.1:0-16875 GCF_029990105.1 Bradyrhizobium sp. Arg237L
GCGAGCCGTGCAGCTTTTGTTGGGCCACACAAAAATCGAGAGCACCGTCCGATATCTGGGCATTGAGGTCGCCGCATGTCTGCTTGCCTCCTGACAGCGGCGGAATAGCGGGCATCTGCCAACCGCTGCGTGAGGCCAGAAGCAGGCATTCCTTCGGTTGCTTTTATCCCAACGCCGGTACGGACTGTGCCGCACTGGTCGGAGGGGCGTTAGCGCCATCGGTCGTCCACGCAGGCTTTCGGTTGCTCGCCTCGCTCCTGCGCAAGCGACGGATAGTCGGTATAGCCTTTGGCCCCGCCGCCATAATAGGTGGATTGATCGTCGGCATTGAGGCCCGTGCGCATACGCAACCGGTCCGGCAAATCCGGGTTGGCCAAAAACTTGCGGCCAAAGGCGATCAAATCCGCCTTGCTTTGTTCGAGCCATGCTTCCGCGGTGTCTCGATCAAAGCCGCCGGCTACGATCAACGTTCCGCTATATTTTTCCCGGATGAGCGCAAGCATCTGCTCAGCGCCGGCGTCCGGCGCCTTGCCTTTCTCGATCGCGGCGAGACCCGGATTCACGATATGCAGATAGGCGAAACGAAGGCCGTTGAGAAGTTGCGCTATGGTGCCGAAGGTCACCTCCGGCTCGGCGTCGCTCATATCGTTGAAACTGCCAAGGGGTGACAGGCGCACGCCAACCCGGTCTGGGCCCCAGATTTCGCTTACGGCTTCGACCACTTCCATCAACAGCCGCGCCCGATTGCCCACCGCCCCTCCGTAGGCGTCGGTCCGATGGTTTGTGCCTGAACTGATGAACTGATCTATGAGATAGCCGTTGGCGCCGTGCACCTCTACCCCGTCGAAATTGGCGGCCATGGCGTTTCTCGCGCCATGCGCATATTGCTGGACGATGTACGGCATCTCCTCGATCTGCAACGCTCGCGGCCGAACGAACGGCACCAATTGACCTTCGCCCCGGTCATTCTCGATAAACGCGTCGCCGGCCGGTGTAATGGCCGAGGGGGCGACCGGCAGCATGTGATCCGGCTGCAGTGCCGGATGTGAGATGCGTCCGACATGCCAAAGCTGCAGGAAGATGCGGCCGCCGGCAGCGTGCACCGCGTCGGTTACCAGTCGCCAGCCTTCGACCTGTTCACGGCTGTGGATACCCGGTGTCCAGGCATAACCCTGCCCTTGCATCGATACCTGGGTTGCTTCGCTGATAATGAACGCGCCTGAAGCCCGTTGTGCGTAGTAGCAAGCGTTGAGCGAGGTCGGCACGTTCCCGGGTTGACGAGCGCGGGAGCGCGTCAAGGGCGCCATGACAATCCGGTTCGGCAGAGTGAATGGACCGAGCCTGTACGGTTGAAAGAGTAGTTCCGCCACCGCCTGTTGTGGGCGGACCGCTTCGGCGACCGACGTTGGAGCCATTGTCTGGGTCCTTTCAGGGGTTGAATCGCATGCGACACCTGAAAACGCGACGAGGCGGACGAGGGTTCCTCAAGGCACTATAGCTGGTGCCGTCCCCATCGGTTACAAGCACGATGTGACCTCGGCCTTCCCGGCCAGCGCGCCGATCGATGACGGCCGCCTCATCCGCCTGCCCATCAATTGCGCGGCGGCGATGCTGAAGCGGCTGTCAGTGTGGCGCCGCCTCCCGCGCGGTTGCAGCCCTTATTCGGCATCTGGCAGCATGACGGATGGACCGCTCTGGGTCACGAGCGTCGCCCTCTACAACAGGCGTCGGCCTTCGATTTCCGCTGTGCCCCGTTAGCGACCGAGGATGCGCGGCGGTGCAGTATGTCGCGAAAGGCCAGGGCTGCGATCCCGCCGAAGAGACAGGAATGATGAGCCCGACAGCAGACGTCCTCTTATGGCCAATTCGCGTCATAAACGATCGCTCGGGGGCAAGAGAATGAAATGGTATTATGGCTGATGGTCTGGCCACCGTTCTGACGCTCGAGCCGGCCGGATCTGGAAGTGCATTGCGATTTGCTGCCAACGTTAGCCGACATCAACTTCGGCGAACCAGGTTTAATGCGGAGTGCACTATGAAACGCTCTTGGCTCTTTTTGCTCGCGGCGATGTTGTGCACCACGGCATCGATAGCAGGCCTTAATCGCTCGTTCGCGGGGAGTAACGACATCGATCTCACCCAGTGGACGTCTCCTGATATCACCACTGTCGCGGACGATCCGTTTGGCACCCTCGTTAAATATGGGCACGCGCTTTTCACGGATACCGCGAATGAGATCGGGCCAAAGGTGTCGGATCCAGCAAGACGCTTCGCTGGCAACAATCTCGCGTGCCAAAACTGCCATCTGCAGGGCGGGACCCAGCCATATGCCATGGCGCTCATAGGCGTTTGGGGACAATTCCCGCAATACCGCGCGCGGGAAGGGGCGGTCGACACTCTCGAGGATCGCATCAATGGTTGTATGGAGCGCAGCATGAATGGCCGAGCGCTGCCGCTTGAGAGCCGCGAAATGAGGGCGTTTTCAGCTTATATGCGCTGGCTGTCGACCGGCGTTCCCGACGGCGCAAAGCTTAAGGGCGCTGGCACGTTGAGGATCAAAGAGCCAGCGCGCGCCGCCGATGCCGCTCGCGGCGCGGAGGTTTTTTCGCAGATATGCGCCGCTTGCCACGGCGCGGATGGCTTGGGGCAACGCGCCCAAACCGGCGCGGGATATCAGTTCCCTCCGCTCTGGGGTCCCGACAGCTACAACAACGGCGCTGGAATGAGCCGCCTTTTGACCGCCGCCGCTTATGCGATGCACAACATGCCCATCGGCACCGCGTTCAACGCCCCGGTGCTCACGGACGAGCAGGCCTATGATGTCGCGGCCTACATCATCAGCCAGAAGCGGCCAGAGAAGGCAAACCTCGAGAAGGATTTTCCGATCCGACTCCAAAAGCCGATCGATACTCCATATGGCCCGTACGTCGACGGTTTCAGTCTGGAGCAGCACAAATACGGTCCATTCGGGCCGATCCGCTCAAAAGTGGAGGAGCTTGCCACGGCGTCGCGCACTGCAAATGCAGGTGAGCCGGACAATGGGTCGGGAGCGAGGTAGCCAACAACGACGCAGTCGACATCAGAGCCGCATAGCTGCGTCGGGCCCCGATTGTCTTCAAAAAACGGACGGACAGCAGAAACGCCTCAGAAGGGCGCCAAGCGGACATCTGCCCGATGTGCCAAGGTCTGCAGTGGGTCAAAATGCGACTTACATCCTGCGTCTGCTCTTGGGGCAAAGCGGACTTCAAGGTCAGCAAGTCGAGGGTGGGTAACCGGGAGGGCCCTAGACTTGATGGCCTCGCTATTGGCTTAAATCGACTCGCTTTTACCTTTAGGGCAGGCATCCGATGATAATCGCGACCAACCCACCAAGCTTCTTCACCAGCAGGAAGTGTCCGTCACTCGTACTTGCCACCATGATCAGCCTCGCTGTTCAGATGATGTCCCGCCTTCTCCAACTCTCTTCGCGTCCGTTTTTTCTCGCGTGAGCAAACACAATCGTACACTCGACCGGCCACGTTGCAAATTTCCCGGCGTTCGGATTCTGCAGTCAATGGCTGCTCTTTGATTCAATTGCGTGCGACAACGATTGCGACAGCCTGCCTTACCTAACGAGCGTTGGAACCTTGCGCCGTCGTAAGAAGAGAACTCGATGGCAGTCGGCACATTTGCTGGTCTGTCAGCAAATTGTTGCACGGGTTGCAGATTGACTCGTTTTAAACGTAGGCGTTAGATCAACAACATAGCCCCCGTCGGGCGGAGTGGTGCGATGGCGTCACGATCGGCGATCGATGAACGGCCTTACGTTTCGACCGGTCATCTACCTAATCCCGAGATGGTGCAGTCGCTGGTGGAAGACGCGCACCGGCGCCTTAAATCGAACGCTGACGGCAATAATTCACAGGTCTACCCGGCGCTCGCCCGAGTCCCGAGCGAGCTGTTCGGCGTTTGTGTCGTTGGAACCGATGGGCACGTCTACGGCGCGGGAGACATAGGCTACGAATTCTCCATCATGAGCGTGTCGAAGCCATTCGTGTTCGCGCTGATCTGCGAGACCCTTGGCCCGGAAGAGGCGCGCACGAAGCTCGGCGCCAACGCCACCGGACTTCCGTTCAACTCGCTTGCGGCGATCGAGAATGGAAGCGGGCGTACCAATCCGATGGTGAATGCTGGCGCGATCGCGACGACGAGCCTCGCGCCGGGAGTGTCCGCCGAGGCGCAGTGGGAGTTTATCCACGATGGGCTGTCGCGCTTCGCAGGCCGCAAACTTCCGCTCAACGAAGAGGTCTACGCCTCCGCGTCGCAGACAAATTTCCGCAATCGCAGCATCGCGCGGCTGTTGGAGAGCTACGACCGGATCTATTGCGACGCCAAGCAGGCGACCGATCTCTACACGAGGCAGTGTTCGTTGAACGTGACCGCCAAAGACCTCGCCGTGATGGGTGCGACGCTGGCGGACGGTGGGGTGAACCCTATCACGAAGCAACGCGTGGTCGATGCTGCGGTTTGCCATTACGCCTTGGCCGTGATGATCACGGCCGGCTTGTATGAGACGTCAGGCGATTGGCTTTACGACATCGGCCTGCCCGGAAAGAGCGGGATCGGCGGCGGCATTGTCGCGGTTTCTCCTGGAAAAGGCGGCTTCGGCACTTTCGCTCCGCCGCTGGATGCGGCCGGCAACAGCGTGAGAGGACAACTCGCCGCGAAATTCCTGTCGCAGCGATTGGGCATGGATCTGTTCGTCTCGCAACCGGAAGACTGACAAATGTTGATCGGATCGGCGTCCCGTCCACCTAGTCGATCCTGAAAAGCCCGAGCAAATCGGAGGACGCCATAGTGACACAGACAATCTCGATCGGCGGCATCCACCAGGAGGAACGCGCATCATGGATTCCCATGATCGCGATCGCGCTCGGCCAGATGATCATGTCGTTCAACGTCGCTTCGCTCCCGGTGGCGATGGGGGGAATGGTCAAGAGCTTTGGCGTTCCTCCGACCACGGTCGCAACCGGCATCGTGGCCTATTCCATGCTAGTCGCCGGCTTCGTCATGCTGGGCGCCAAGCTCGCGCAGCGATACGGCGCGCTACAGGTGTTCCGCGCGGCCGTCGTGCTGTTCTTCATATCCCAGGTCATGATGACGTTCAGCCCGACGGCTGTCGTGATGATCACGGCGCAGGCGCTCTGCGGCGCCGCCGGCGCTGTGATCGTGCCCTCGCTGGTCGCCCTGATTGCCGAGAACTACACCGGACGCCAGCAGGCAACCGCCGTGGGTGCGCTCGGCTCCGCACGCGCGGCGGCCGGCGTGCTCGCGTTCATCATCGGCGGCATACTCGGCACCTATATCGGCTGGCGCCCGGTGTTCGGAATTCTCATCGCCGTTTCCGCGATCGTTTTCCTGTTGAGCTTCCGCCTCAAGCGCGACCATGGCCGGCCGGACGTGGAGGTCGATATCGTTGGTGTCATACTCGCAGCAGCCGCGATCATTTGCATCAGCTTCGGCTTCAATAATCTCAACAGATGGGGGCTCGTGTTGGCGAGCCCAAACGCGCCGTTCAGCCTTCTCGGCCTGTCTCCCGCGCCGATCCTGATCGTGGCGGGCATCGTGTTGGGCCAGGCATTCCTGATGTGGACACACAAGCGCGAGGAGGCAGGCAAGACTCCTCTCCTCGCGCTTCAGGTGATCGATTCACCTGAGGAGCGAGCGGCCGTCTACGCGATGTTCACTGTCGTCGCGCTGGAGGCCGCTCTCAACTTCTCCGTCCCGCTCTACATTCAGATCGTGCAGGGTCGCAGCCCGATCGCCACTGCGGTAGCGATGATGCCGTTCAACCTTACTGTATTCTTTGCCGCGATGCTGATCGTACACGTCTATGATAAGCTGACGCCGCGGCAGATCGGGCGAGCCGGCTTCTTCCTTTGCACCGTCGCGCTGTTGTGGCTTGCATTCGTCGTGCGCAACGACTGGAGCGAGGTGCCGGTGCTGCTCGGGCTCGTTGTCTTTGGTATCGGGCAAGGCGCGCTTGTCACGCTGCTGTTCAACGTGCTGGTCACGGCTTCGCCCAAGGAACTCGCAGGGGACGTCGGATCGCTGCGCGGCACCACCAACAACCTCGCTGCCGCCGTCGGAACGGCAGTGGCTGGCGCGCTCCTTGTCGGTCTCTTGAGTGCGATCGCGCTGAGCAGCATCGCCGCGAGCCCCAAGCTCACACCCGAACTGCAGGCGCAGGTCGATCTCGACAACATCAATTTCGTCAGCAACGACCGGCTGCGGACCGCGCTGGAAGGCACGAGCGCCACGCCGCAGCAGGTCGAGGAGGCGGTGCGGGTGAACACCGAGGCGCGGCTGCGTGCGCTGAAGATCGGGCTGTTGATCATGGCAGGCCTTGCGTTGCTTGCGATCATTCCGGCCGGGCGGCTGCCGAACTATCGACCGGGAGAGATTCCGAGCGATGAGACGGCGGGCGAACACGGACAATCGAGTTGATGCGTAACGGGTTCGACGGCTTCTGGAATCGAGGAGAATGACATGACTACCTATGACAACGGTCCGGCGATGCGTCTCACCGGGCTGCCGACACCGCCTTTATGGATATGCATCCTGCTCGGAATCGTGATGATCATCGCGGGCCTCCTGGTCCTCGGCGATCTCGCACTGTTCACCGTGATCAGCACCATCTTCATCGGCTGGATGGCGATCATCGCCGGTGGATTCGAGATCGTTCACGCCTTCTGGACCAAGGGGTGGGGAGGGTTCGTGTGGCAACTGCTGCTCGGCGCGCTCTATCTTGCATTCGGCGTCGTGCTGGTGACCCAGCCGCTGACCAGTGCGCTGATCCTGACCCTTGTCCTCGGTCTGCTGCTTCTGATCTCCGGGTTCGTCCGTATCCTGGTCGGCATCAGCCATTGGCAGCAGTTCGGCTGGATCATGCTGATATCCGGTCTGTTCGGCGTCTTGGCAGGTCTCATCATCCTGACGGGATTTCCGGCCACCGGGACGTGGGTGCTCGGATTGCTGCTGGGCATCGACCTCTTGTCTCACGGCATCGGCTGGCTGACCCTTGCCTGGCTGCCGGCCGTAAGAACTGGGTAGCGGCCGTCGATTGACAGGGGACTGGCAATACACTCGCTGACCGCCCGCGATCACGTCGGGCGTTCCCTCCCGCACAGCAAGATCAATGCGAGCCTTGCGCCACGCACCATTGGCGGAGATCAGATATGTCAGGTTTGAGAACGCCGGGTCGAACTTTCATTGCTGCGCTACTGGCTTCAATCGGAATGAACCTCGCGGCCTCGCCGACGGCGCAGGCTCAACAAGCTTCCGCTGTGCTGTTCCAGAACGTTCGCATCTTTGACGGAAAGAATGCCGCGCTCTCCGCGCCGTCCAATGTCCTGATCCGCAACAACAAGATCGAGAAGATCTCGGTGTCGCCGATCCAGGCTGACGCTCAGGTGATCGCCGGCGGCGAACGCGTGCTGATGCCCGGGCTGATCGACGCGCATTGGCATGCGATGTTGGTGCGCCCGACGCCGGCGGCCACCCTGGCTGACGACGTCGGCTACAACAATCTTCTTGCGGCAGCGGAAGCCACCGCCACGCTCATGCGGGGCTTCACCACGGTCCGCGACATGGGCGGGCCGAGCTTTGGGCTCAAGCGCGCGATCGACGACGGTCTCGTCGCCGGCCCCCGCATCTATCCGTCCGGCGCCGTGATCACCATCACTGGTGGCCATGGCGATTTCCGGCAGCTTACCGATCTGCCAAGAACGATCGGCGGCATGCTCAGCCGCATGGAAAGAATTGGCGGCAGCATGGTGGCGGACAGTCCGGATGAGGTTCGTGTGCGCGCCCGCGAGCAGCTCATGCAGGGGGCATCGCAGGTCAAGCTCACCGCGGGCGGCGGCGTCGCTTCGCCGTTCAGCCCGCTCGATGTGTCCACGTTCACCGAGCCCGAGCTGCGTGCCGCCGTCGAAGCTGCCGAGAACTGGGGCACCTATGTGGCCGTGCACGCCTATACGCCGGCTTCGATCCAGCGCTCGATTGCGGCGGGAGCAAAGTGCGTCGAGCACGGCCATCTGATGGACGAGGCCACGGCGCGCCTCATGGCCGAGAAGGGAATCTGGTTGAGCACGCAACCTTTCCTCGATCTGGCGGGCGCAAGTGCCCTGGGACCTTCGGAGCAGGCGAAGATGCGGCAAGTGGTTGCCGGCACGGACAGGGTCTATGCGCTGGCAAAGAAATACGGAATCAAGACCGCCTTCGGCACCGACATCCTGTTCTCGCAGGCGCTGGCGGAGCGGCAAGGCGCCATGCTGGCCGATCTCACGCGCTGGTACACGCCGGCTGAAGCGCTGGCCATGGCGACATCGACGAATGCCGAATTGCTCAGCCTGTCCGGACCGCGAAATCCATATCCCGGCAAGCTGGGCGTGGTGGAGGAGGGCGCGCTCGCCGACCTCCTGCTGGTCGATGGCAATCCAATCGACAACATCAAGCTCGTGGAAGATCCGGCGAAGAATTTCCTGGTCATCATGAAAGGCGGAAAGGTCTACAAGAACCTTCTCGCCGAAGAGCCTTCTCGGCGCTGATCCGCCATGCGCGTACAGAGATACCAGTAACCGGCCAAGATCGGTCGCCAACTGATGGACTGTTATGAAAATGTGACATTTGGTGAGTAGTGGCTAACGAACCGCTACTCGGTTTCCGTCGCGTCGAGATCCAGAACCTGTTGCAGGATTACGGCGACCGGATTCTGAACCAGAAGATCGAACCCTGAGGTCACTATGATTGCCTATCGTCCTGCGTTTGAACGCCCAACACCGCGATACCGTCGCGATCGTGTCGGCCGTCACCTCATGGCTTTGGCGATCATCGGATTGGCCGGCGCGTTGGGCCAATCTGAACCCGCTCTCGCGCAGAACCCGCCCCCCGCGGCACCACCGCAGCGGGTGGTGAAGCCGAAGGCGCCCGCCGCCGCGCCGGCGCCTGTTGCGGCGGCCCAGCCGGCCGCTCCGGCACCACATGCCGAGGCGGCGGCGTCGGGCAACGAGGCGGTGGCGCGCGTTGGCGGACGTGACGTCTCCGCGTCGGAAATCCGCGCCTTCCTGGCCGCTGTCGGGCCTGAACAGCGTGCTGCGCTCGCCCGCGATCCCGCGCTTCTCAACCAGACGCTCCGCGCGATGTTTGCAAGGCAGCTCGTCCTCAAGGAAGCCACGGATAAGAAGTGGCAGGACCAACCGGCCGTCGTCGCTCAACTCGCCAAGCTGCGCGAGGAGGCGATCTTCGAGACCTACCTGCAGTCGGCGTCGGTGCCGCCGGAGAATTATCCGGACGAGGCGGAAATCCAGAAGACCTATGACGCCAACAAGGGCGCGCTGATCATGCCGCGCCGCTTTCATCTCGCCCAGATCTATGTCGCGCTGGCGGAAGGATCGGACGCCGCGGCCGAAGAGAAGGCCAAGGCGAAGCTCGCGGACATTCAGGCCAAGCTGAAGCAGCCGAAGGCGGACTTCGCCCAGATCGCCAAGGACACCACCGACCAGCGCGAGCAGGCCGACAAGGGCGGCGATCTCGGCTGGCTGCCCGAGCCGCAGCTCGTTCCCGAGATCAAGAGCCGCGTGATGGGAATGGCCGTCAATACCGTGAGCGAGCCGATCAAGCTTGCCGATGGATATCACATCGTCAAGCTGATCGAGACCAAGCCGTCCGAAACCATGCCGCTTGCCGACGTGCGTGACACCCTGGTCCAGCGCTTGCGGGCGCAGCGTGCCGAGCTCAATCGCCGCGCCTATCTTGCGCGCGCGCTGGAGCAGAATCCGCCCGCGATCAACGAAATTGCACTTTCCCGCATCGCCAGCGAGCTGACGCAGTCGGCCGGCGCTGCCCGCTAGAGCATGATCCGGAAAAGTGGCTACCGGTTTTCCCTCGCGACAAACGCGAAGCGTTTGCGCGGAGATCATGCTCAAACAAAAAAGATGGAGCGTGATGATGATTCGAAGAAAAATCATCGCGTTCCAGCGTTTGTCGTGTCCCGTTTCGTTGCTTCAGCCGATCCAAAATAGCTGTTGCAAATCCAATCGCGTTATTGGACAGAGGAGATTAATATGTCCATGAGTACTGGTACCGCGCAAGCACCCGCAGATTTGTCCAACGCCGGGATGCAGTCCTTTGTCACGCTCGAGGAGCTGCGCGCGGCGCTCCAAACCGCCGGCTATCGCGCCGAGCTCGTGACCGACGGCAATATTTCTCTGTTGCGGTCGGCGAGCAACGGCCTCGGCTTCGACGTCCGCCCGGGCAATGCGTTTCCCGGCAAGCCTGATCATTTCGCGGATGTCGCCTTCGTTGCGGTCCTGACTGTGCAGGGATCGATGCCGCTCGATCTCGTGAACAAGTGGAATCGCATGCACAGGTTCTGCCGGCTGTTCGTGGACAAGCCGCAGGGCACCGATGAATTTCTGGTGCTGACGCTCGATCTCTCCATCGCCGGCGCGGTCTCGCCGAACTATGTCCGCACCCAGCTCCAGATCTGGGACAGTTTGATCCAGCAGCTCATCCCCTGGTTGCGCGAGGAGCTCGGCAGGTTGGCCTCGAGCCTCGAATCGGCCAAGGAAACACCCAAGCAAGCGTCCAAGGAAGCATCCAACGCGGACGCGAACCTGGCGCCGCCGCGGCCGGCCCTCAATAGCTGATCGGACAGCACCGTAGCGATGGCGTCGAAATCCCCGATCAACGGGAATCCCGGCAGGCTGCGGCGTCTGCTGCACTCGTTCGGCCTCGTGGCGCTCGGCCTTTCCGCCGGGCGCGCGCCGGCTGTGGCGCAAAGCACGGACTTTAAGGCCGCATCGGAAGCGCCGGCGGCCTGGCGCGACTATGCGTCCCGGCTGCAGGGCGCCTTTCAGCAGCAGATCGATGCCGACGGCGACACGTCGCAGTGGCTTGTGACCTTCGCGGCGGGGCGGGAGAAGGAGAACAAGCCGCTGACATTCGTCGTGAGCGCCTCGATACTGCCGGACGGCAGGATGGACCGCATCGCATTCGACAGCAGCATGGATCCCGAGCTTGGCGGCCGGCTGCGTCCGCTGCTTGCCTCCGCCAATGCCGGCGCGCCGCCTCCCGACATGCTCCAGCCGCTGCGTCTTCGCCTGCGGCTTCGATCTACAGAGTGAGCGAGGCGGGGGCGTGCGGGGGCATCGGCAGACCAGGCTGTTACGCGGACGGTTGCTTGCGCTGGCGACCGGCGTCGGCCTCGTGCTGACAAGCGCTCTTGCGTTCGCCGATACGGTGCCCGCGGTGCCGGAGGAAGCTCCCGCTGCTGAGGCGCCAAGCGAGCCTGAAAAGAGCGAGCCTGAAAAGGAAGCCGCTCCAGCCAAGGAAGCTGCGCCGGCCGAGACGCCGTCGGCCATCGAACGGCGATGGCGCGAGAATGCCAAGATCGGGTTGCCCCCGACGCGAGGGGGCGCGACCTCGACCTCAACCTCGAGCGCACAGCCTCGCTCCCGCTATCGCGACCTGATCGAGAAGCAGACCTCCGGCACGGGCCTTGCGCCCGAGATCGCGGAAGCCGTGATGGGCGTGGAGAGCGGCTACAATGCGGGCGCGATCGGCGGTGTCGGTGAAATCGGATTGATGCAGGTGCTGCCCTCGACCGCGCGGATGCTTGGCTTCACCGGCACGAATGCCGAACTCGCCGTGCCCGAGACCAACATCCGCTATGGGGTGACCTACCTCGCCCAGGCATGGCGGCTGGCCCGCGGCGATCTCTGCACGGCTGTGATGAAATACCGCGCCGGCCATGGCGAGACGCGCTTCTCCCATCTGTCGGTGAGCTATTGCCTCGCGGTGCGCTCGCGGCTGATGGCGCGCGGCTTCCAGGTTACCGGCACCGTTCCCGTCGCCACCTTCGGCGATCCGGCCCGTGGCGGCGGTGGTGGCGGCGGCGGATGCAAGCGCAGATGCATGGCCGGCCTGGGCGGCGCGAATGTCGATTACAACAAGCTGAACGCCCGCCTGAGCGCGCTCGTGATCCAGGTGCGCGGCGGAAAATAAGCGCAAGGATGCGAAGCGATTGACGACCCCTCTCCCTCTCCCCGTTCTTACGGGGAGAGGGTTGGGGTGAGGGGCTGTCTCCGCAAGTACGGTCAGAGATGAGCTCGTGGAGGCTCCCCCTCACCCGAAATTCAAGCGGAGCCTGTTATCGGGCGGCGCTTCGCGCCGACCCGTTGGCTTGAATTTCGACCTCTCCCCGCAAGCGGGGCGAGGTGAATCCGAGCCATTGCCCTATTCAAGAAAAGCATCACACCTGCACAACTACATCGTCGTATGATGCGGCTTGAACAGGCGGCCCTTTTCCGTCGCCAGCACCACTGCGAGCGCCGCCAGCGCGCAGAGGAAGAAGCCGGTCGAGAATGGCCGCAGCGTGCCATCATAGCTCTGGCCGATCACGATACCGATGCCGATGGCGAGCAGCGTGGTGATCGATCCGTACAGCGACGAGGCGGTTCCGGCGATATGGCCCTGCGGCTCCATCGCCAGCGCGGTGAAGTTGGCGATCATCAGCCCGAACGTGAACATCATCAATGCCGCCAGCGTCATCAACAGCGACAGCGGCAACATCTGCAGCCTCGCCGCCGCCAGCATCGTGGCGGCAACGAGGACGAACGCGACCAGCCCGCCGTGCGAGATCACGCGCATGCCGAGCCGCCCGACAAAGCGGGAGTTGAGAAAGCCCGCAATCGCGATGCCCGCCGCGATCGAAGCGAATGCCAGCGGAAAGTAATGCCCGAGCTGGTAGATGTCGGTGAAGAGCTGCTGCGAGGTGAAGACGAAGGCGAACAATGCCCCCTGTATGCCGCCGGCCGCCAGCGCATAGCCCAGCGTCTGGCGATTGGTGAGCGTCTGCCTGAAGGCGCCGAGCACGTCGCGGATCGCGAGCGACTTGCGCAATTCCGCCGGCAGCGTTTCGGGCATGCGCAGCGCGCTCCAGGCCAGTGCGATCACGCCGTACAGCATCAACGCAACGAAAATGCCGCGCCACTGCGTCAGCAGCAGCACCGCCTGGCCGAACGATGGCGCAACCACGGGCACCGCGATGAAGACCATCATCGCGAGCGACATCACGCTTGCCATGCGCCTTCCGGCGTAGCAGTCGCGCACGATCGAGGTGGCGATCACGCGCGTCGCCGACGTGCCGAGGCCCTGCAGCGCACGCGCCAGCAGCAGCGTCTCGAAAGATGTCGCCGCGATCGCAAGCAGGCTTGCGACACCATAGACGGCCATGCCACCGAGCAGCACCGGACGGCGGCCGAAGCGATCCGACAACGGCCCCATCACGAACTGTCCGACGCCGAAGCCGAACAGGAAGATCGACAGCACCATCTGCGGATGGTTGGCGTCGGCAATGTTGAATGCGGCGCCGATGCTCGGCAGCGCCGGCAGCATCATGTCCATGGCCAGCGGGTTCAGCGCCATGATCGATGCGATCGCAACTACGAATTCGGGGAAGCCCATCGGGCGGTGGCCTGACGATACCCAGGCCTCGGCATTAATTTCAGACACGTGGCATCCTTTTGCGGAGGCGCAATCTAGCCATCGTGCTGCAATGCACAATCCCGTGTTTCGGAATGGGGGACCGGCGGTTCCAGACGGGTTAGGCAACACGGCGCGCTTTTAGGCAGCCGTGACTTGCCGAATTTCGGAATATGGACACCGAGTCGCCAATCTCTCCGCTTTGCCCTGTGAAACTTGCGTGTCACCATCATATCGAGGCCAGAGCATGATCCGGAAAAGTGGAAACCGGTTTTCCCTCGCGACAAACGCGAAGCGTTTGCGCGGAGATCATGCGCAAACAAAGAGCTAAAGCGGGATGACGATTCGAAGAAAAGTCATCGCGCTTTAGGGATCGAGGAGGTCCGCGATGCGATGGTGCATCTCGATCGCAGCGGTGCTGGCCGCCGGCATGCTCGCCGGCGCCGCGGGCGCTGCGGCGCCTGGTCAGCCACCGGCACTTGCCGACCGGCAGGGCCCGCCTTCCGTGGATATCGAGCTTATCATTGCGGCCGACGTCTCCTATTCCATGGATACGGACGAGCTCACGGTGCAGCGCGAGGGGTATGCTGAGGCCATCGTTTCCAGGGAATTCCTGCAGGCGCTGAAGGGAGGCCCGAACGGAAAGATCGCCTTGACCTACTTCGAATGGTCGGCGTTCGGCGACCAACGGGTGATCATTCCCTGGCGGGTGATCGACGGCCCCGAGACGGCCGACGCAGTCGCCAGCGAAATCATGCAGGCGCCGATCCGGCGCGGGTCGCGCACCTCAATTTCGGGTGCCATCCTGTTCGGGACGCCGCTCTTCGACGAGGACCCTAGCCGCGGCTTTCGGCGTGTCATCGACATTTCCGGCGACGGCCCCAACAACAACGGACCGCCTGTCACGCCCGCTCGCGACCAGGCGCTGGCGAAAGGCATCGTCATCAACGGCCTGCCGATCATGATCAAGGAGCCGTCCCATTCAATGATGGATATCGATAATCTCGATTGGTACTACGAGGATTGCGTCATCGGCGGGCCCGGCTCCTTCGTCGTGGCAATCAAGGATCGCGAACGATTCAAGGAAGCCATTCGCACCAAACTGGTACTCGAAGTGGCCGGACGTGATCCCGAGCACAAGGTCGTTCCCGCCGCCGTGAAGGAACCAAGGATCAATTGCCAGATCGGCGAAAAGCTCTGGGAGGATCGTTGGGGACGCTAGAGCATGAGCCGATCAGGCTGAATCTTCACCTCTCCCGCTTGCGGGCCCGCAAGCCGGAGAGGGAGCGCAGCTTCTCCGCTTTTCAGCCGAGACGAAGGCGACGTTCGCCAAAGGCGTAGAGCTGCCGCCAGAGCAGGCGATTGAACAGCGTCACCATCACGCACATGACGGCGATGCCGAGCACGACCCGCGGAAAATCGCCGGCTTCGGTCGCTCGCGCGATATAGGAGCCGAGTCCGACGGCGGTCAGATGGGTGTCGCCCCAGCTTGCGACTTCGGCGACGATCGAAGCGTTCCACGACCCGCCCGAGGCGGTGATCGCTCCGGTGACGTAGAAGGGGAAAATGCCGGGCAGGATCACCTTCACCCACCAGCGCCATCCCTTCAGGTGGAAGCTGCCGGCGGCTTCCCGCAAATCGCTCGGAAAGGCGGCGGCGCCTGCGATCACGTTGAACAGGATGTACCACTGGGTGCCGAGGATCATCAGCGGGCTGAGCCAGATGTTCGGGTTCAATCCGAAATGCACGATCAGCACGACAAACACCGGAAAGGCGAGGTTGGCCGGGAACGCCGCCAGGAACTGCGCGAGCGGCTGCATGCGCTCGGCGAGTTTCGGCCGCAGGCCGATCCAGACGCCGATCGGCACCCATATCAGCGTTGCCAGCGCAATCAGCACGACCACGCGTGCGAGCGTGACGAAGCCGTATCCGACCGCGGCGGTCACGTCTGACCAGCCAAGCGTGGCGGAGAGATATTGATAGATCTTCCAGGCGGCGTAGCTCGTCACGGCTGCAACCACCGCCACCCATACGCCGTCGACGAGGCGCGAGGGCTGGCTGCTGTTGGCGCGCGACCGCAGCAGCGCGGGTACGCCGATGCGCAGCGTCGAAATGGCCTTGTTCGCGGCGCCGAGCGGATAGGTTAGCGCACGCAGCGCGCGCGTGCGCCTGAAGAGATCGAGCATCCAGGACGTCGGCGGCTCGCCGGAAGCGGTTTGCTCAAAGCGGAATTTGTCGGCCCACGCCACGATCGGACGAAACAGGAGTTGGTCGTAGGCGATGATGACGAGAAGCATGGTCGCCAGCGCATAGACGATCGCCGGCAGGTTCTGCTGCTGAATGGCCAGCGCGACATAGGAGCCGACGCCGGGCAGGGTGACCGTCGTGTTGCCCACGGTGATCGCCTCCGATGCCACCACGAAGAACCAGCCGCCGGACATCGACATCATCGCGTTCCAGATCAGGCCGGGCATTGCGAAGGGCACATCCAGCCGCCAGAACCGCTGCCAGCCGGACAGGTGAAAGCTTTGTGTCGCGTCCTCGAGATCCTTCGGCACGCTGCGCAGCGACTGGTACATGCTGAAGGTCATGTTCCAGGCCTGGCTGGTGAAGATCGCGAAGACACAGGCCAGCTCGGCGCCCAGCACCTGCCCCGGAAACAGGTTCATGAAGAACACGACCGTGAAGGTCAGGAAGCCGAGGATCGGCACCGACTGCAGGATGTCGAGCAGCGGGATCAGCACGATCTCCGCGCGCCGGCTCTTGGCGGCGAGCGTGGCATAGATGAAGGTGAAGACGGTCGAGCAAATGATCGCCAGCAGCATCCGCATCGTGGTCCGCAGCGCGTAGAGCGGAAGATTGTGCGGATCGAGCGTAACCGGCGTATGCTCGAGCTCCGACAGCGGTTGAATCGTCTGCTGGCCGCCATAGACGATCAGCACCAGGACGCCGATCAAGAGCAGCAGCGCCACGAGATCCCAGACATTGGGCCGGAGCGAGTTTTGCCCGAGGACAGCGCTGCGAATATCCTGAAACGTCATGAACCACCTCTGGTCAGAACTCGGCGTGCAGGCGGCCCGAATGGATCGAGACCGGATCGCGATCGGCGTTATAGGCAGGGTTCACGACGAACCGATAGTCGAGGCCTGTCGTGAGCTGCCCGAGCCGCGCGGAGAGTCACGTTTGGACGAATTTTATGAATTATTTCAAGGTGATTTGCCCCGTCCAGTGCTTTGCACGAAAATATTCCGCTTAACCCGTCGGGCAAATCAGCACTATGACTCCGCGCGTCTCACCCGAGAGAGGGGCGGCTCGCGATCGTCACGAACGTTGCGGTGAGATGCGGTGGAC
>NZ_JAQMIL010000119.1:0-16412 GCF_029990105.1 Bradyrhizobium sp. Arg237L
CTACCCCCGTGCTTTTTGTTGCACGGGACCCATGGGTGCAACCGGCACCCGGCTTTCCCTGCGCCCTCTGTCCAATGAGAGGGTGAAACGTACGCACAGCTCGGGCATCTCGTGCCGCGAGAATGCGAACTCATATCCTCTCCGCTGTGTCCGCCAGCGTGGCAGAAAGATCACATCGGCCAGCCAGTTGCATGCGGTTCATCGGCACGTATTGCCTGCCGACCGTCTTGGATTCACTCTTGGTGCACGCACCTGCATGAGTCACGGGAAGGAGCCCCGGAATGAAAAGGGCGCGGAATCTCGTTCTCGGAATGATGGCTGGCCTGATGGTCGCCGGCGGCGCCCAAGCGGCGGATCTGCCGGTCAAGGCGAAGGCCGTCGAATATGTGAAGGTCTGCTCGCTGTACGGCGCGGGCTTCTTCTTCATTCCCGGCACCGATACCTGCATGAAGATCGGCGGCTATGTGCGCGCCGACGTCACCTTCGACGGTGGTGCCGCCCACGGCCAGCCGGCGTGGAATGGCGATGCCGGGCAGCGGAACCGTTATTTCGATTATTTCGTCGGCCGCTCGCGCATGGTGCTGACGGTCGATACCCGCACCGCCACCGAATATGGTGTGGTCCGCACCTTCGCTTCGAGCAAATTCCAGTTCACCACGCTGGGCGGCAGCACTTTCAACCCGAACTCGATCAACGGCTCGCTTCCAGTCGCGAACTCGAACCTGCTCGACACCCCCGGCGGCGGCTATGTCGCCATCTATGATCTCTTCGTCCAGTTCGCGGGATTCACCTTCGGTAAATCAGCTTCCGCCTACGCGTCGCCCTGGCAGGGTACTCCGGGCAACAACTCGTCGTTCCTGCTGGGGGGCCAAAGCGGCGACAATAGCGGTACCAACAACATCCAGTACACCGCAGACTTCGGCAACGGCGTGACCGGCAGCATCGGACTTGACGATCCCACCGTGTGGGACCGTACCGCCGTCTACAATCTGTCGCTGCCGCTGAATGCCACGTTGAACACCGGCAACGCCTATGCCGGCGTTCATGCGCCTGAGGTCGTCGGCAATATCCGCGTCGATCAGGCCTGGGGGCTGTTCCAGATTTCCGCAGCGGCGCACGAGGTGAACGCCTCCTATAACGTCCTCAACACCGCTGGCGCACCGGCCGGCGCGGTCGGCTTGCCGAGTGCGGCGCCGACTGCGTTGTCGGAGATCAGCGGTCACCCCGACACGAAATGGGGTGGCGCGGTGATGGCCGCCCTGCAAATCAAGAACCTGCCGACCGGCACCGCCGACGATATCAAACTCGATGCGAGCTATGCCAAGGGAGCCACGAAATACGTCATCGGAACGGATTCGACCTCGCCGAGCGTTGCGCTGTTCGGCGGCACCGGCAATCCGGCGGCCTATCAGAGCATCGGCTTCGGCGCCACTACCGATGCGGTCTACCTGCCGGTTGCAGCCGGCGGCGACGGCTCGCTGCATCTGACCGAGGCCATTGGCGTCCGCGGCGCATTCAACCACAACTGGGATCCGTACTGGTCGACGAGCCTCTATGGCAGCTATTCGGTGGTCCGCTACGATGGCACGGCCAAGGCATTCATCTGCGCCAACTACACCACGCCGGCCAAGGCGGTGAGCGCCGACTATGTCTGCAATCCCGACTTCAACGTCTCGCAGCTCGGCACGGTGACCCGCTGGACACCGGTCAAGAACCTGACCTTCTCGGCGGAAGTGCAGTGGTTTCACCTCGACCAGAAATTCCAAGGCTCTGCGGTCCTCGGGGCGGCAGCTCCGAAGCCTTCGACGCGCTACGAGTTCAAGGACCAGGATGCAGTCCATCTGGAGCTTCGCGTTCAGCGAAACTTCTGAGGGCCATTTTTCATTCATCTCAAACGAGGAGGTCGACGACGTTGGGCTTCGAAAAGCAGTCGCTTTGATCGAAACGGTTTAGGCGCAAATCGTGCGGCGCTATGCAGAATCGGCAAAACCAGCAAGTATTTTCACCCGGGAAATTGTGGCATGGAAGGCACAGTCTCTCGCTAAGGATGCACAGGTTGCGAAAGCACCGATCACACGTAGACGCGCTGTAGTAGCATCTGCTCGTTTCCGGTCCCTCGCATGCCGGATCGTTCTTCGGCTGTGACGGAGGAGCGGTGGAATAAAGGGGGGGATTGGCGGATGAAGGGCGGGAAATCGATATCGACGGCCGGTTTTGTCTGCCGGTTGAGCGCGGCCGCAATTGCGACCTTACTTGTGCTTCCCTGTGATGCGGCGCGCGCCGATGAAGGCGGTATCAGCTTTTGGATACCCGGCTTCTTCGGTAGCCTTGCGGCTACTCCCCAACAGCCGGGTTGGCAGATAACTTCGATTTACTATCGTACGCAGGTTTCCGCCGGCGGTGACGTGGCGCGGGCACGGGAGATCACGATCGGTGGCATTCCCGCAAATCTGACGGCCACCGTGAACGCCAGGGTCAATGCAACCGCCAATCTGGGCTTGGTGGCCCCTACCTACGTTTTTGAGACACCCGTGCTCGGCGCGCAGGCCTCTGCCGTCCTGTTGGCAGCGTACGGCAACAACTCGACATCACTGGCGGGACAGCTCACGGGAACACTGACAACGCCGGGCGGCGCGTTTCCGTTCTCGCGGTTCGACAGCATCGATAGCTCGCTCACCGCATTTGGCGATCTGATCCCGTTTTTCCAGTTGAAGTGGAATTCCGGCGTTCACAACTACATGACCTACATCACCGGGGACATCCCGCTCGGGGCCTACGAGTCATCCCGTCTTGCAAATCTGGGGCTCGGGCACTGGGCGATCGACGTCGGCGGCGGCTACACCTATTTCGACCCGAAGACCGGCCACGAAGCTTCGGCGGTGCTCGGATTCACCTACAACTTCATCAATCCTGCTACGCAATATCAGAGCGGCGTCGACATGCACCTCGACTGGGGCGTATCGCAATTCCTGACCAAGCAGTGGCAGGTCGGCCTCGTGGGTTACCTCTACCAGCAGATCGGCTGTGACAGCGGCTCCGGCAATCGTGTCGGCTGCTTCCAGTCGCGGGTGGTCGGCGTCGGACCGCAGGTCGGCTACATTTTCCCGGTCGGAGACCTGCAGGGCTATCTCAACCTGAAGGCCTACGGCGAATTCGCCAATGAAAATCGGCCTGCGGGCTGGAACATCTGGCTGACGTTCAATCTGTCGCCCGCGGCGCCAACGCCGCCGACACCTTCGCGGCCGAGGATAACGAAATAGAAATGCTGGTGCCAACCCATCACTCTTGCGACCGCTGCGCAATCGCGGTTTGGAGGGAGGGAGGGAGCCGAAGGACGATTTAAGGACCGCTCATAAGAAGCGGGCGGACGTTCCGAATCTGCATAGTCAACACTGCGAACCCGACATTAGTCTTGCACGGTTCGTGTCGTCAAAGCGGCCTGACACGCTTGTCGGGCGATCAATCGCGCAATCAAGAGGCGGAGCATTCCTTTTTGGTGCAGCAACAACCAAGCGAACGTTGCAGACACATCGTTCACGAGGTGGGAGAAAACTGCGCAAACGTCTGCTGGCACCCATGAGCATGTCTGACCCAGAGTTGGATTCGATCATGATGCGTCGCTGCATCGCTCTCGCCCAATCCGCGGGTCAAAGCGGGGAATACCCGTTTGCGGCCGTCATCGCTCGGCGAGGCCAATTCATTTGCGAATCCCTCAATATGGTCAAGGTCGAACGGGACGTTACGCGACACGCCGAAATGGTTGCAATTGCTTCAGCCCAGAAGACGCTCCGTGCGACCAGCCTTGATGATTGCACGCTCTATTCGACCGTTGAGCCTTGCGCGATGTGTTCTTATGCCATCCGCGAAACCAGGATAGGACGAGTGGTGTTCAGCTTGCGGTCACCGCTCATGGGCGGACACTCGCGATGGAAAGTTCTAACCGATAGCAATTTGTCCTCGGCATTGCCGGAGGTGTTCGCTCCGCCGCCCATCGTCCTGTCCGGATACTTGCAACATGACGTTCAGATGGTGTTTCAGAAGCGAAATCCGCTTAGCTGGCGATTTATGAAAGCGCGAAAGATCTTCGTGGGGAGTTCGGATGCTGAAGACGTCGGCATTTTGCACACCAAATCGCGGCTTGGCCGTTGGACCGGTGTCGGAAACTTGGTCAGGGCTATGGTTTTGGATCGCCTTTGGCGAAGCTAGGAATCGACGTTTCCTCGCTGCCGCAATACACGTTTAGTTCGGCGCCTTTTTCTTTCTGCTCGCGCCCCTCAAAGCAGTTGTCGAGGTCGTGACCGATCCATTGGTCATTTGAAGACAGGTCAAGAGATCGACATAGCTCGGGTCGCCGGCGGCCGTCGCCTCTCCCTCACACTGGACTCTGACGGTCGGGGAGTACGAAAGCCAAATCGCGTCCAATTGCTGACGCGCTGAGTTCTCATCGCTCATACACTTATCGAAGCTTTGAGGTAAGGCTAAACCCATCGCCTTATCCGCTTCCACAGACCCTCTGCAGGTGGCTTCGACATTGAGTTTTGGGACGGCCTCGGAAATGGGCGTCACCAATTGAGCAGCCGCCACCACGGCCATGATTGCTGGGTGCATGCGATGTCCTTTCCCTTCAAGAGCATTCAGATCGTACTGGCATCCTCCGTGGAAAGTCCGGCGACTATGCGAGTTCGGCAGATCGACCGACCGTCCAGCCTGGACCGTCGTCCGGCTCCGACAGACTTATTGTCCCAAGCGCCCCGGTCTACCGCGCGGCAATCTTCAATGCGGTCTTCAGCGATGGAGCCAACAGGCAACATTCGCGAAATGGCGCAATGAAAGAGGCCGCCGACTGAGGCGGCCTTACCGAAGGCCAATCCGGAGCACAGCCATCTCCGCGATCTCTCGCGGCTCGCTAATGCCTGTCGCGCGGACGTCGATAACCTTGCGAGCGACCATATCGCAAAACGGGTCGTTGCGATCAACTACGCCCAGCAAGTTTAGAGCGTGGTTGAAGGCCTTGTTCAAAAGCTCGATTTCTTCCGGCGCGCGCTTGTCTTTCAATAGCCGATTGATTGGCATTGTCCCGCCCCTCAGCCGACGCAAACAAAACCACACCCCTTCTTATAGCACTGGATTTTGGTTGACGGCCAGAGAACCATGGAAGGAGCACTGACCATTCACGAAGGTGTGCGTTTCGTCGCTTGGATCGGCCTCGAAATAAGGATGGCCGCCAAGAGTGACCGTCAGGCGCGCTTCATATGCCATATGCCGGGGCGATATTTTTGCTGTGGCGTTCGCGATGGCAAATTCACGTTCCCAAGCGCATAGTCGGGGCATGGCGACAATTGTTCAATGCAATTGCGGCGCCGAGTACAGACGCACTGAAGAGAAGTTCTTGGTGCCGCATACGGGTGACGCGATCTGCGCGGTCTGCGGAGCCGCGCTGGAATCGTGGTCGGAACGCACCCGCGTTCCCATATACGAACTTATTGAACGTCCAGACAGAAAGCCGGAATCACCAGCGTGACGGACGAAATCCCTTCTCATGTCCGCGTGTCTCAGCGCGAATGAGGGACGGATCGCGATCGTCACGAACGTTGCGGTGGACGCAGGTGTTGCGAAAGACGAACGCGACATCAGCGGACGGCGAAGTCGTGTGGTTCGGGCGCCCCGACGCTGGCGCTAAGTTTTTCGCGCGGACTTTTTTCGCGAGAGAGGCGACGGTGGCAAGAAAGCCCGGTCGCCGGCCGGTCGCCGGGGAGAGCACGGAGTAAGCCGTAAACCATCGCGCAGGGAAAGCCGGAATGCTTCGGTTGAACCTGTGGTCCTACCCCCGTGCTTTTTGTTGCACGGGACCCATGGGTGCAACCGGCACCCGGCTCTCCCTGCGCCTTCTGATTTCGAGGAGGGTGGAAAGTGAAGCGAACCTCGGGCGCCTTGTGCCGCGAGAACGCGGACTCACATCCTCTCCACTGTTTGACAGTTGGACGCGGCAGAACCAGTGCCAGACCATCCCGCACTGCGCGATATGCGCACACCTGTGGGTTGCGACACTAAGACCGAGTGGACATCTCGCACTGGTTGTGGAAGACTTTCCGCGCATCTCGATACTTATTTGACACGATTGCAATGCAGTCCGCCCAGTTGAAACGGGCAGGGCTCGCGAAATGATTTTTAGAGGTGACGTATGACCAGTTTTACCGGGCCTCCTCGCGAGGCTATTCGGAATAAGCCGATCTCAGAGGATTTGAAGCGCGTCTTGGATACTGCAGCCCAGGCTGCAGGCGTGGACGCGATCTGGATCACCTCGGGCGGGCAGGATGCGCTGGGTCAGGGGACCGCCGCACAGGCTCCACGCGTCATGACCGCGGACGTGCAGCGGACCTGCAATGCATGGTCGACGGCGATGCGCTGACTTTCACGGATCGATCCGCTCCAACAGGCATTTTGAGTTTCGTCACCGCCGCCGCCGCGGCCGGCGCGACCGGAATCGGTGCCGGTGTCGGTTACATGGGAAACCGGACGATCCATGTCGGCTTCGGTACTTCCACGAGCGACCGTTCCAAGCTGACTTGGGGCGCTGGCGGCAGGTCCGCCAACGCCCCGCGATGGCTGCGCGAGGCGGCGAATGACGGCTGGTCGTCCCCTCCGCCTGTCCTGCATGTTGCCGATCGCGCGATCGTCGCGCCCGGCCGCTACGCTGTTATGGCGCGTGACGGTTTGAAGTTGCGGGGTGGGCCGGGCACCGATTTCGATTCTGAAATAACGCTTCCAGCCGGGACGGAGCTGAACGTGGTTGAGGTCTCCTGCGTCAATCCTGCCTGGGTCCGCGTCGACCTGGAAGGTGACGGTCTGCTCGACGGTTATGTGTTCGCGGCCTTCCTCGCGCCGGTCGGCGCGGATGCGAGCAGCGAGAATGTGCCGGAGCCTGAGGAGGACGGCAGTTAAGTCGGATGGCGAGGCTTTCGACATCTCTTCCTGCGATGGAGCTCTCATGCCGACCGCTGACGATATTCGATGGTTCAAGCAGCAATTTCGCTTCGAGATCGAGGCGGCCCTTGCGGGAACGCCTTTCGATCTCGACATGATCGTCGCGATCGCATGTCAGGAGACAGGCTACATCTGGGCCGCGCTGCGCAGGAAGCACCTGCCGCTCGACCGTGTGGTCGCACTCTGTGTGGGCGACACGATCGACTACAGGGGGCCTGGCGAGGGCCGACAGGCTTTCCCGCGCACCCGCCAAGCACTGATCGACTGGCCGAATGGCGAGGCGATGTTCGCGATCGCACGCAAGGCTCTTGTCGATGTGGCGCCCTTTATTCCCGACTATCGGAATGCCGCCGGCAATCCCAAGAAATTCTGCCACGGTTTCGGTGTGTTTCAGCGCGATCTTCAGTTCTTCAAGGAGGACCCGGGCTACTTCCTTCAGCGCCGCTACGAGCGCTTCGCCGATACGCTCGCGCATTGTCTCGGCGAATTGCGGCGCGGACTAAGGAAGCTCGGCTTCGAGTCCAGGACGAGCCTCACCGACCTTGAATTCGCGATGGTCGCGATCGTCTACAATACCGGCAGGTACGACCCTGCCAAACGGCTGAAGCAGGGACACCTTAGCGACGGGAAGTATTACGGCGAGTGGATTTTTGAGTACCTGAAATTGTCCCGCACCGTCGATGCCGGCCGAGCGGTTGCGACCGGACGCTATGTGGTGATCGCGCGCGGTGGTCTCAAATTGCGAGGCGGGCCAGGAACGAACTTTGATTCCGACAAGACGCTTCCGGCCGGCACCGAGTTGAACGTGATCGAAGTTGACAGCCACGATCCGTCCTGGGTACGCGTGGATCTCGAGGCGGACGGTCTTTTCGACGGCTACGTCTTTGCCAGTTTCCTTGCGCCGGCTGAACAGCATGTGGCCGCGCGAGAGGACGTCTTGGAGCCGGCGTGAAGCTCCTTGTTCTCAGTTGCACCGAGGGCTTCGCCGACGTCTCAAAGTCTCGCCGTGCCGGGATCGAGGCCGAGGCGGATGCGACCGGCGATGACGTAATTGTTCGGGCTCATCGCCACGTGCTGGCTTGCTGCCTGGATATCGCGGAGCGCCCGCTCCAGCGGGCAGGATTCGAAGATCGAGATCGCGCCCGCGTCCGCCGCGAGCAGATGGACGATCCGCGATGCGCTCTCCGCAGCATTCGCGCATGCCGCGCGATAGGCGGCGCGTGCATTCGTCGTCGGTTCGCCACGCTCGGCGTCCTCCATGAGGTCCGTCATCGCATCGGCAAGGAAGGCCCGCGCCGACCTGTACAGCGCTTCGGCGCGCCCGACGCAGGCCTGCACCGTTTCACGGTCGCGAAGCACGGCCGAGTTACCGCTCCGGGATCTGGTTTCGGCCAGGGTGACGAAGCTCTCGATGGCGCCGCGGGCGATCCCAAGCGGCACGGCCGCTATTGTCCAGGGAAACAGGGTTGCGGGCGGCAGGCGGAACATGAGGCCGGGTTGCGACGGGCTCGGCTCCAGGAAGCTGTGCGTGTGCGCGGCAGGCACGAACACATCCCGCGCCTGGAAGTGACAGCTTCCGGTGCCACGGAGACCCGATACGTGCCAGGTGTCGTCAAGTTCGACGGCCTCGCGGTTCATGTAGCAACACAAGAGCCGGCTTTCGCCATCCGTCTTGTCGGCGGCAAGACCCATGAACAGCGTTGCCCCGTGGGCGCCGCTGCCGAACGGCCAGCGTCCGGAGACGCGGTAGCCGCCGTCGGACGGACGCGCTTCGCCGATGGCGCCCGTCGCGCTCGCGATGAAGGCCCCAGGATCGGAAAACCAGCGGCGCGCGGTCGGCTCGGGGAGGTAGCCGCCGATCCGGCTCATGCCCGCACCATTGCCGACGATCCAGCCGAGCGAGCCATCGAGCGCGGCGACGTGCTCGACCACCGCCATGAATTCGAGCGGTGACAATTCCGGCCCGCCCAATGCCTTGGGAAGCCACAGCCGGAACAGCCCGGCGGAAGCGAGTGCCGCGAACATCGCCGGAGGGAGCCGGCGGTCGCGATCGAACTGCTCGCGCAACTCCGCGACCAGCGGAGCAAGCCCCGCAATGGCCTCCAGATAGTGCGCGACGACAGGAGAATGATCGATCCGCATGTTGGGTCCGATGCTGCTGAACCGGCGGCCGCAATGGTCTCACGGCGCTATTGTCGCGACAAAGTCGAATATCTCAGTCGCTGGATGAATTGGATTCATCTAGACTGCCGGCATGAGAAAGCTCCCGCCGCTGGGATCCCTTCGCGCCTTCGAGGCCGCTGCCCGACGCCTAAGCTTCAGGGGAGCGGCGGCGGAGCTCGGCGTCACGCCGACTGCCATCAGCCATCAGGTCAGGATTCTCGAGGAGATATGTGGACGGCCGCTGTTTCGCCGGCGCCCGCGACCGCTGGCGCTGACCGATGCGGGCGAGCGGCTGTTTCCGGTGATCCGGAACGGCTTTGATACATTCGCGTCCGTCGTCACCGCGGTGTCGGCAAAGACCATCAGGACCACGTTGCGCGTGACCAGTCCGAACGCGTTTGCGAGCCGCTGGCTGGTGCCGCGCCTGCCGCGATGGCGCAAACTGTACCCGCAGATCCGGCTGGAGATTATCGGCACCGACGCCGTGCTCAATTTGCGCGCAGGAGATGCCGATCTCGCGATCCGCTACGCCCGGACGATGCCGACCGATCTGGTCGCGCGGGAAATCTTCCGGGACAGTTTCTTCCCGGTCTGCAGCCCGGCGCTATTGAGTGAAGGCGTGCCGGCGATCACGCGCGCCGCCGACCTCCTGCACTATCCGCTGATCCATTACGACTGGCTGAATGGGGATCGCGAGCCGCCGAGCTGGTCGCGATGGCTCGCCGTCGCACGCTCCGTGGACCCGGATATTCCTGCTGCAACCGAGCATTGGGACCTGAGCTTCCGCGAGGAGATCCACGCCATCGATGCGGTCGCGGCGGGGCAGGGGATCGCGATCTGCAGCGACGTCGTGGTGAGCCATGAGATCGAAAGCGGCGCGCTGGTAAAGGCGCACGATCTGGCGCTGCCGGGCTACGGCTTCTATGTCGTTCACGTCCCCGACCATCCGCGGCAAGCCAGCATCGAGGCGTTTGCAGCCTGGATGCGGTCTGTGGCGTAGACGCGACGCCACGAACTTGTCGCGGTCCAGGGACATCATCACATCCTGGCGCAGCGCGTAACTTCGGTTCCGCGTCAGGAGCCGACATCGAGACGGTCTAGCCGTATCGCGGTGAGTCAAATAGACTGGTCGCTGATCTGGATGGACGCGGACAGGCATTTCAACCGGGACATGGCATGGTAAATCGGTTCATCACGGCGCAATCCACCGTGGAGACGCGGCGTTGGGGAAGGCCCGCCATTGTGACGTTCGCGGCGCTGGCCGCACTGGCGGCGCTGACCGCCGACGCCGCGGCGAGACAGGCGCGCCCTGCGCCGCCCACCGAGGCGACGGCGCCGCGCGATGCAGGCGAGCCGATCATGGCGATCGTGTCGATCAAGACCCAGCAGGTCACTTTCTATGACTCCGAGGGCTGGATCCTGCGCGCGCCGGTGTCGACCGGCACCAAGGGACGCGAGACGCCTGCCGGCATCTTCGCCGTCATCGAGAAGGACAAGGACCACCACTCGACCCTCTATGACGATGCCTGGATGCCGAACATGCAGCGCATCACCTGGAACGGCATCGCGCTGCACGGCGGCCCGCTGCCCGGGTATGCGGCCTCGCACGGATGCGTGCGGATGCCCTACGACCTCGCGGAGAATTTGTTCGACAAGACGCGGATCGGTATGCGGGTGATCATCTCGCCGAACGACGCGACCCCCGTCGAGTTTTCCCACCCGGTGCTATTCGTGCCGAACGCGGCGGCCGTCGCGGCTGCTCCGGCGCGTGCCGAGACGCTCGCCCGCGAGGCGGACGAGGCCGCCAAGGCAGCCGACGAGGCGAAGAAAGCCGCCGCGACAGCGGCGCGCGAGACAGCATCGCTTACGGCGTCGCTGCGCAAGCTGGAGGGGCTCAAGACCCGCGCCGATGCCGCGCTCGCGTCCGCCGACAAGACGCTTGCCGCCGCAAAGACGGACGAGGCCAAGGCGCGGGCCGAGGAGCAGAAGGAGAAGGCCGCCCTGAGGGCCACGGAAGCGGGGACGCAGCTCGACACCGCCAAGGCCGACGCGAAGTCGAAGCTTGCCGCCGTCGCCGCTGCAAAGGACGCCGCCAAAGCGGCCCAGACCAGGAAGCTCGACACCGCCAAGGCGGCGAGCGAGGCGAAGCTCGCGCTCGAGCCGGTCTCGGTCTACATCAGCCGCGCGACGCAGAAGCTTTACGTGCGGCGCAACACTCACAAGCAGTGGCCGGACGGAGGCGAGGTGTTCGATGCGACCATTGAGGTTCCGGTCACGATCCGCGATCCCGATAAGCAGATCGGCACGCATGTGTTCACGGCGATGGCGCGCAACGACGCGGGCCTGCGCTGGACCGCGGTCACGATCGACAGCGGGGACGACGCTAAAGACGCGCTCGACCGCATCACCATCCCGCAGGATGTGCTCGATCGCATCGCGCCGACTGCATTGCCGCGATCCTCGATCGTCGTCTCGGATGAGCCGCTGAGCCGCGAGACCAACTATCGCACCGAATTCGTCGCGGTGCTGAACAACCAGCCCCAGGGCGGCTTCAAGATGCGCCGGCCTACGGTCGTCGATGTCCCGGTTGCGAGCGGCAACGACTGGGGCAACAACAACGGCTTCGGCTTCTTTTTCCAGCCCAATTGGAACTCCCAACCTGGCAATCCGCGTCCGCGCGCCGGCCAGAACTATCAACCGATGCAACCGCGCTGGTGGTAAGATGCGGCCCGCCCCGCGCGCAGGCCGCTTGGTTGCTCAGCCCCTCTGGACGGGCAGGATCGATCGGATCCGCGGCCTTATATAAGTTGCTTCAACCATCAGAACCTACGAGTGCAGCGGCGGGAGCGCACTCCGCAATATCGAGCTTGAAATCCCCATGAGTCCCGTGAAGGGATCATCCAGCTCCAAAACCAGAAAGATCGCGCCGGCAAACGACAGCGCGCATACAAACAGCGAGATGGTGACGACCATGTTCGCCCGCACGAACAGGGTGGCGCTCACAAAGATCACGCTCAGCCAAAATACCATGATTATCAGAAAAGGCGTCGGAATTGAACTGCCGGCCTGCGTAAACAACCGCAGTCGCATCTGTGCGCCATCTGTGAAAGCCGCAATGGCGCGAGACTGCAGGGAACGTTGCATATCGCTGTTCGGCGATAGCCGTTCGAGTTCATTATAGAATGTCCACGCCTCTACGCTGGACTCGAAGCGCGCGGGTTTCCCGGCTGAGTTCGCTTGCTCGTGCCAAATGCGATCAGCCATCGGTGGTATGCTCTCCCGCAGGAGCTTTCGGACAGGGGTTGCTTCCGGCCCATATTGCGTAACCAGATCGTCCAGAAGGATGATCGTTGCGGTCAACTGCCGGACCTGGTTTGCTTTTTGGTCGAACGTGGTTTTTGCGGATGCGATCAACAGACCCAGCACGAGTGCGGTCAGTGTGCCAATCAGGCCCGCGGTCAGCTTTACGACGTCCTTGGAGTCCGAGTGCAAGTGATGTTCCGACAACAACGGCCGAACGGCCATCCCAGCCAAGGCGCCGCCAAATATCAGCGCGAACACAAGCAACGAAATCGATAGATTCATCATATTTGCGAATGCTCCACCATCTCGGTGACGATGCTGATCCTGGCTTCGATTATGCGGGTTTGTCTAAAGACCCGTTCTTGAGACCAAGTTCAAGCAGAACCGGACGAGGACCCGCGCGTCTCAGCGCGAATGCGGGAGGTGTCGCGATCGTCACGAACGTTGTGGTGAGATGCGGTGGACGGGGTGTCACGACTGACGAGCGTGGCGCTCACGGACAGCTAAGTCGTGTGGTCCTGTAATCCAGTGCTTTTTTCGTTTGCCGAAGAACGGATAAAATCCCGTAGACCAAATAGTTCGGCGATCGGCGTAGAAATAGAGTAGGCCCGCCCGTCTCAGGGGGGCTCCAATAGGCCTGGTTTCAAACCGGTGATGTCCGCTTGTCCCGAGTAGCGAAGCAAAGGCGGCTGGGCCGCTAAATGGCGATGCCTAGAGCATGATCCGGAAAAGTGGAGACCGGTTTTCCGAAAAAGATCATGCTCAAACAAAAAGCTAGAGTGGGATGACGATTCGAAGAAAAGTCATCGCGTTCTAGCGACGCCACCGCTGCTTCACGAGCTCTCATCAACCGCGATCTACAGGCGGCCCGAAAAGCCAGTCCACGTTCCATTGCAAAGGAGCGGAACGAAGTCGGCATGTCGGTTGCGCGTGGGCAAGCTTCAGTTCGCTCGGTTGGGCGGCAGCGAGCGTCCTCTCCATCGCGAGATCGAATGGGGTTGGAATAGAAGCAGCGATGCCGGCCCGAATGGGCTCGCCCAGGGATATCGCCGCAATCGTGATTATCGCTACAGATACCAGGGTTACAAGCACATCGGTCATGATGCGCGTCGAAAAGTACTTCGTCATGGCTTGAGCCCTCACGGCCGATAGAAGCGCATGCTTACAATTGAGTTCGTATGCAAATGTCATGTGAACGGGAGTTCACCGCGCAAAGCGGGTCATCCATTAGTAGTATGGCCGCGACCAACTATGTAGCAGTGATCCAGACCTAAGAAGCCAATCCGTTCAGCCTCTTGTTGCGCGAAACGGATGCGGCCACCGGATCGCGCTTGCGGATTTGCGCTTGGCTCCGGAAAGCGGCCAAGAGAAGCCGCCGCTAGGCCCATCCCAAGCAAGGTCCGCTTTACATCTGAAAGCGGACCTTGGCGGCTCAGGCAGCCAATGTCGGCTACGGGCCAAACGCGGATATTCGTAGGTGGTGAAGTAGCGAATAGGTGGTCGACTCGACCCTTCGCGTTCCACTCGGACGCAATCTCGCCGCCGCAATGTTATTTGCGATGGAAGCTGCTGAAGATCCTTCGACCCTTCTCACCGTATCGAGGGCGCACCGGCGTCAGTTCGGCAGATTTCCATCGCGTTGCCTTGGCGGCCTTGCTGACGCAGGCACCGCTCCTAATCCTGTTCACCGATGGCTTGGGCGTAGGTTTTGCCGTACGGATAGAAGAGGTCCTTGCGGCCTTGCTGCCACGCCGCCTTGAGTTCGGGCGTTGTGATGTCCCAGTCTGGCCGGCATTTCTTGGTAACGACACGTAGATCCTGTCGGAGATCTTCCATAGTGGGCCGGCCAAAGAACCAGTAGCCATTGTAGATCTTGTAAATGACAAGGCCGGGCTCGAGGACAATCACATGGGGGATCATCGGGTCGTGGGCCGGATCCGTATATTCGGCGATATCGAGATCCTTTTGGACGATACGCCTGGTGTCCGAGAGGAAGGGCCAATGAGCACCGACACCGCTGCGATATTCGTTCGTCTCAGTGATGTTGTCAGTGCTGATCGTGACAAGGCGGCAATAGCCAACCTCCATCTCACGATGGAGTTCAAGAAGCCCTTCAGCCTGTCTGCGGTCCTTGGGGCAGAATCCGCCGCGGCTGAGGACGAGCAGCATCGGATGCTGGCCTTGCAGTTCGGAGAGCTTACGGCGTTTCGCCGTGTGGTCGGAAAGTTCGTAGTCGGGGAAGATGGCCCCTGGAACAATGTCAGATCGCATATGAAACGCTCCTTCGATGCGTGGCGCAACCCTGGTCCCGCACGTAAGCGAGATAAGCTTCCCGATCCAAAAGCGTGTCGAGTTCAGAAGGCTCGGCGAGCTTGATGTTGTAGATCCAGCCGGCGCCTCGGCGTCTTCATTTGTGAGTTCGGGCTTGCCGGCCAGCGCTTCCTTTGCATCGGCAGTGGATTTTTGCGCCCAAGCCCAGGACAATGCGACGCTGCAACCGAAAGATAGCACAAATGAGCAGCTTGGAGTAGAGCTTCTCAATGCCTTCAAGACGGCAGTGGTTGCGAATATCAGCGCAAATCGTGGGCATTCGGTCCCTGCGTCCGTAAGAGCAACCCGCTGTTGAGAGGGCCATCAGGCTAATCGAGCAGAATTCCCTTCAGCAACCCACGCGAGGCTCGCGTTTTTCGATGGTCGGCTTTGGGTCAGAAGCCGATGTTACGGCTCACCTCGAGCTTAGTCTGCTTTACATCTGGAAGCGGACCTTGCCAGCTATTAGCGGCCAATGGCGGCTACGGGCCCAGGCCGTGTGAAAACTGTGCCTCTGCTATTATTCTCCAGTGAATCGGCGGGGGACGAGCGATGGCGGGATTCGTAGAGGGGGTTGATCGCGGACAGAGCACGTTGTTCCCTGCACTGCTCGACGATTACGTGGCCGAGGACAATCCGGTGCGTGCGGTTGATGTGTTCGTCGACGGGCTCGATCTGGATAAGCTCGGCTTCGTTGGCGTCCAGCCACACGACACGGGGCGCCCCGGTTACCATCCCGGCATGATGCTCAAGCTCTACATCTACGGCTACCTCAATCGCGTGCCGTCGAGCCGACGCCTGGAGCGGGAATGCCAGCGCAATATCGAGATGATCTGGCTGACCGGGCAGTTGGCGCCGGACTTCAAGACCATCGCGGATTTCCGCAAGGACAATGGCAAGGCCATTCGTGAGGTCTGCCGCGAGTTCGTTGCGCTGTGCCGCAAGCTCGATCTGCTTGTTGCAGCGAGCGTCGCCATCGATGGATCGAAGTTCAAGGCGGTCAATGCGCGGGACAAGAACTTCACCGAGGCCAAGATGAAGAGGCGTCTTGAGCGGATCGATGAGAGCATCGCCCGCTATCTCTCGCAGCTCGAGACCGCCGATCGGCACGGCGATGCAGTGCCAGAGGCGAAGGTTGAGCGGTTGAAGGGCAAGATCGAGAAGCTCAAGGAGGAGATCGTTCGGCTCAACGCGATCAATGCGGAGATGATGAAGAGCGAGGACAAGCAGATCTCGCTGACCGATCCTGACGCGCGCTCGATGGCGACAAGTGGCAAGGACACCGGGATCGTTGGCTATAACGTGCAGATCGCGGTTGATACGCGGCATCATCTCATCGTGGCTCACGAGGTGACCAACGTGGGGACCGATCGCCACCAACTCGCCAACATGGCCCGACAGGCGCGCGGCGAGATGGCTGTCGAGGCGCTCGAAGTCGTCGCAGACCGCGGCTATTACGATGGAGAGGAGATCAGGGCCTGCGAGGAAGCCGACATCACGGTGACGTTGCCGAAGCCGATGACTTCGGGCGCCAAAGCTGCTGGCCGCTTCGGCAAACAGGACTTCGTCTATGTCGCCGCCGACGATGTTTATCGCTGTCCCGCCGGCGAGCGGCTAACTTATCACTATACGAACGTAGAGGACGGAAAGAC